>DASVAA010000126.1:0-4925 GCA_036376595.1 Ktedonobacterales bacterium
TGACGGGGTCTTCCGCGCCGCGCAGGACGATCTCGCGCGCCTGGTCGGGCAGATCCTTCCAGGGCACGTCGAGGCTGAAGCCGTACTGTTTGGCGACCGAGCTGAGCAGCGTGGAGTACCACGTGCTGGTGCTGGCGAAGCGACTCCAGGGCAGGATCGCGCCCTCGTTGATCGACAGATCGGGGTTGGTGACGACCAGATCGGGATCGATCTCGAGCTTGGTGCCGAGGCCGGTGCAGGTGGGGCAGGCGCCCTTGGGGTTGTTGAAGCTGAAACTTCTTGGCTCCAGCTCTTCGAGGCTGATGCCGCAGTAGACGCAGGCGAAGTGCTCGGAGTAGAGCCGCTCCTCGCCGCCGATGATCGAGACCAGGATGATGCCGTTGCCCAGCTTGAGCGTGGTCTCGACCGAGTCGGCGACACGCGTGCGCTGGCTGGCCTCGGGGTCTTCCGGCTGCTGCTGGCCGTCCGCGACGTAGGCCACTGGGCGCTCGGCCACGCGCAACATCGGCGCCGGGGCCGTATCGTCGCCGGGCAGCGCCGCGGCCCGCGGATGGCGGATCACCAGGCGGTCCACGACCACCTCGATAGTGTGCTGCTTGTATTTGTCCAGCTCGATCTCTTCGCTCAGGTCGCGGATCTCGCCGTCCACCCGCACGCGCACGTAGCCGGCGCGGCGCATCTCGTCGAGCAGGCTCTTGTACTCGCCCTTGCGCTGGCGCACCAGCGGGGCGAGCAGCATGAGGCGCGTGCCGTCGGGCAGGTCGGTGACGGCGTCCACGATCTGCTGCACCGATTGGCGGCTGATCTCGCGGCCGCAGTTGGGGCAGTGGGGATGGCCGACACGGGCGAAGAGCAGCCGCATATAGTCCCAGATCTCGGTGACGGTGCCGACGGTGGAGCGGGGGTTGTGCGAGGTGCTTTTCTGGTCGATCGAGATCGCTGGCGAGAGGCCGTCAATGTGGTCGACGTCGGGCTTATCCATCTGGCCGAGGAACTGGCGCGCGTAGGAGGAAAGCGACTCGACGTAGCGCCGCTGGCCTTCGGCGAAGATGGTGTCGAAGGCGAGGCTGCTCTTGCCGGAGCCGGAGAGGCCGGTGATCACGACGAGCTGGTCCCGCGGGATGGCGACGTCAATGTTCTTGAGGTTGTGCTCGCGCGCGCCACGCACGACGATGCGATCCTGGGGCATGGAGCGAACCTCTCGACTAATACCGAATCAAGACCGGACGTTGTGGTAAGAGCAGCAGGCAGCCTGAAGCACCGCGGGTAATCCCTGACGCGGGTAGTGACCGATACTCCAACGACTTACCTTCGCTTGGTATAACTACTTCGCGACCATCAATGGCCGGCGCAGGGACGGCGGGCGTGAACGCCTCTACGTTGCAGCAGCCGGAGTCACCGATGACGTGCGCGGCAGACGTACACCGTACGCCCCTACGGCCGAAGCGTAGCAGATGTGGGCGATCTTCCACATACGGATAGGATAACCGGCAATGCGGACAACCCCCGTCATGTTTGGCATCGGTTTGGGCTAGGCCAACAGGACGCCAAGCGGTTGAAACCGCGCCTGTGGGGCCTGGCGGCCACGAAACCCGCCTGCGCGGGTTGGGATCGTCGCCCGATGCCCGCCGAGACAGGTGCCCACGACGAAAACGGCGCACCCGATGGGGCATCCCCCTGTGTACGCCACTCGTCCATTATAGAACGCCTGTACGCCAGCGTCAAGCTGAGCGGGAAGGGATGATGCGCCCTGCCGTCGCGGCCGTCAACGGCCGGCGCAGGCACGAGCGGCGTAAACGCCGGGATGCGCCGCTGGCGTGTGTCGCGGCCGTCAACGGCCGGCGCAGGGGCGACGGGCGTGAACGCCTTGAATGCGGATGCGGATGCCAACGACCGGCATGTTGCGCCGCGGCCCTGAACACCTCCGCGTCGCGGCCATGAATGGCCGGCGCAGGTCCGGGATCGCGGCCATGAATGGCCGGCGCAGAGACGACGGGCGTGAACGCCGGGCATGCGTCGCGGGCGTGCGTCGCGGCCGTCAACGGCCGTTGGAGGACAATGACGGGAGTGAGCGCTTGTAGAGGCGCAAGCCATCAAAATCCTCGCAGACAGGTGACCGATAGGGCCCTTTGGATCGGCACGTGCGGCGGCGGCCTCGTTGGTGCCGCACCACAGGCGCCCCATGCGCTTAGCATACTACCGGCTTCAAGTGCCCAACCGCGACTGCGCCTCTGTGGCATTTACGCCCCGCGCCCCTGCGCCGGCCGTTCACGGCCGCGATGCCTTTACGGCTTGTCGTTCCAGGCACCTGGCGTTTACACCCCACGTTCCTGCGCCGGCCATTCATGGCCGCGCCGGTTGCGACGCATCGCCGCCGCGTAGGCATCCAAAGGCGTTTATGCCCCGCTCACCCTGCGCACCCAAGGCGTTTACGCCCCGCTCACCCTGCGCCTCTGTGGCGTTTACGCCCCGCGCCCCTGCGCACCCAAGGCGTTTACGCCCCGCGCCCCTGCGCCGGCCATTCATGGCCGCGAGGTCATCGGGTATCACACCTCCTCGCCCAGCGCCCGCAGCGCGGCCCGCACCTCATCCGCAACAGGAGAGTGGACCTGGGTGAAGAGCCGTAGCGCCTCGCGATAATGCGCGATCATGCCGGCACGGTTGTCTTCGTCTCTATCCAGCCAGGCGAGGAACTGGTGACACTTGCCTGTCTCGCGCACTGCGCCAAGCTCGGTGCAGATCTCCAGCGCCTCTTCGATCATTGCGCGCCCGCGCTCCGGCTCGTCGCGCTGGCCGATGAAGATGCCCAGGTTGCGAAGCTCTGTGGCTAAGGCGCGCGGGTCGTCCAGCCGCCGCGCCAGCGCCAGCGCCTCCTGGTACTGCGCCTGCGCCTCGGCGGGATGGCCGGTCTGCGCCAGCAGCACCGCCAGCCCATGTAGCTCGGCTCGCTCGGCGCGCGGGTCGCCCAGCCGCCGCGCCAGCGCCAGCGCCTCCTGCAACTGCGCCTGCGCCGAGTCAATCAGACCCGCCTGGGCATCGGTCAAGGCGTTCTGGTGCAGCGCCCACCTCTCCTCTGTTTCGTCGTGTATGGCGCGCGCCGCTTCCAGCGCCCAGGGATAGACCATGCGCTCGCTGGCAACGCGGGCGCGCACCTCCCAGTACATACTCAGTGCATGGGCCAGCGCCAGCAGCGTCGTGTGCTGCTGGTGGGCGTGGGCCAGCACAGCGGCGCCCATCAGGCCCTCGTCCTCGGCCTCCAGCGCGTCTATGCCCTCGTAGCTAGGATGCGCCTGGGCGTAGGCGAGCCAGTAGGCGAGCGCGGCGTCGCGCAGCGCGTAGGCGACTGCCGCGGGCGTCACGGCGGGATCGGCGAGCTGATGGACGGCGTATTCGCGCAGCATCTGGTGCAGCCGCAGCCGTCCGCCTTCGAGCGGCTCGACGAGACGGGCGCGCACCAGCGCGTCGAGATCGGCCTCCGGGTCGGGCTTCGCCGGATCGGTATCGGCGGTGGTCTGCGCCGCGGCGGCCAGGGCGAGCGCCAGCGCCGCCTCGCGCGGGAAGCTGGCCCCGGCAAGCAGCGAGAGGCCCGCGAAGAGCGCCTGCTGGCGCAGGGCGAGCACGCGCCAGGAGCGGTCAAAGGTCTTCATGAGCGTCCTGTTGGGGTCGGTGCGGAAGGCGGCGGCATTGATGCCCTCGGCCGCCAGGTCGGTGCGCAGGCGCGCGAGTGACATATTCTGCCGCACGGCGTAGGCGGCGAGCAGCTCGATGGCGAGCGGCAAACGCTCCACCGCCGCGACCAGCGGCGCGATCTCGGCGCGCTCGGCCTCAGAGGGGCGCGCGTCGCCGGTGTCCTGGGCGAGGCGGCGGGCGAAGAGGGCCTCGGCATCGTCGGGGGGCAGCGGCGAGACGTCAATGGTCCGCAAGTGGCCCTGGGCGATATGATCGCGGGCGGTCAGCAGCAGCGTAGTATGGCCGGGCGCGATGAGGATCGCGAGCGCGGCCTCGGCGTCCAGTCCCGGCTCGACGTTATCCAGCGCCAGCAAGGTGCGCGGGCGGCTGGCGAGCGCGGCGGCGAGCGTCTGGCGGCGCGCGGATAGGTCGGTCTCGGCCAGCACATCCTCCAGACGGAGGTCACGCGCGATGCGCTCGACCAGCGTATTCAGGCCGGTCTCACCGATCTGATCGGTGCAGGGGATCCAGATGACGCCGCCGGGGAAGGTCTGGGCGTCGTCGGCCAGGTCCGAAACCGCCGCGACGGCGAGGGCTGTCTTGCCCACCCCGCCAATGCCGCCCAGGGCGAAGATGCCAATGTCGTCGCCGGCGGTGAGCCGCTGGAGGAGGCCGGGCAGCAGGTCCGCGCGGCCGACCAGCGCGCCGTGGCGGGGCATCTCGGCCAGCGCCACAATGCGACCGATTGCGCCTGGAGTGCGCGACTGTGCGCCGGCCGTGCGCAACAGATAACTGGCGAGCGCCTCGACCACCTTGCTGGCGAGGTCATCGGGGGTGGTGAAGGTGGCGAAGGTATGGCGGTCGGAGTCGGCGAGCAGCGCGCGGAAAGCGGCGAGCTGCGGGGTCTGTGCGGGATTGCGCACCGCGGCGGGGAAGAGCGCCAGCGGGCCGTCGTCGGCTTCGCTGCCGGGGTCGGCCAGGAAGATGAAAATCGGCTTGCGGAGACGCACCGCCTCGTCGTACTCCTGCTCGGTGATCGATTTGGTCTGACCGGAAGGGACCACGCCGTAGCGCCAGGCGACGATCAGCACGAAGAGGTCGGAGGCGGCCACCTTCTCTTTAGAGCCTGTTATGGACTTGAGGTCAAATGAACCAACAGCGTGAATTGGGCTAGCATCAGGCAGGCAAAAGCGACGAAGTGCAAGCCCGCCAGAACGGCGGGCAGACGCTCGTAGTCGCGGGCGAGGCGGCGGAAG
>DASVAA010000127.1:0-20857 GCA_036376595.1 Ktedonobacterales bacterium
ATTGGTCTTTTCCATACCACTACCATACCATGAACTAGACCAGCGTGCAAGCGGTAAGAAGAATGGCTAAAGCCCGAACACGCCTAACCGCCTGGGCTAAAGCCCAACGGCTTGCGGCGGGCTATAGCCCTGTTCTGTCAGCGAGGCGGCACGCGTGAACCGGCATCCGACTTGCTATACCCCACGATAGCTGCGTCCGTTGTGTGCGACGCCCCACAGGTCAAGCGGGCATCCATCTGACCTGAATGGGCGCCGGTGGGCACCCCTATGAAGGAGCCGCGGGATGATGCATGTGGAGCTGGGCTGGCGCGAGCTGACGAGTCCTCCGGCGAACGCCGTCTCCGTGCCGCGCGAGCCAGTGAACAGCGCCCCGCGCGGTTTCACGCCCCCCAGGCTGCTCGCGGTGGATGCCGAGGCGACGCGCGTGGTGCCGCGTGTAGTTGCCGCCGAGGTGTGGCTGGATGCGGTAGCCGTCAACCAGCGCGCGGAGGCCGAGGTCGCCGCGGCGCGTGCCGCGGGCGTGCCCAACTCGTTGCGCGTATGGCGCGAGAGCCATCGGCGCGCCGTGATCGCACTCGCGCGCGAGGCTGCCGGCGCTCCCGCCGCGGCGCGCTGCGAGGAGATCACCTGGGAGCAAACCGGCAGCGCCTATCATGTGAGCGCCAGCTTCACGGCGGTGCCGCTGCACTGAGGCCAGCGATCCCCCTCGTGCGGCCTTTCTCCCTCCATGTGCTTGCGGCTTTGCGCCTCTCGTCATACTCTTAATGGAGGCAAGGCACAGGAGCACGATCGGCCCGCGCCCGAAGGGAGGAATCATCATGGCGACACTGCTCGAACCCCGCACCGACATTCCCTTGGCGTCGCGGCGCAATCCCGGCATGCCACTGGACCTGGCACGCGTGGAAGACGTACGCGTGAACCGCAGCGCCGTCGAGCGCCGTGCGGCGACGATCCCCACGCGCCGCACCGTCAAGCAACAATGGCAGGCGGCGTGGCTGCTGCGCGCGATCACCGATATTGACCTCACCACGTTGGCCGGCGACGACACCCCCGGCAACGTGCGCCGGCTCTGCGCCAAGGCAATCCACCCCATACGAGCCGACATTCTAGAGCGGCTGGGCGCGCAATCCCTCGACATTCACACCGGCGCTGTCTGTGTCTATCACAACCTGGTGCCAGTCGCGGTCGAGGCGCTCGCCGGCACGGGCATCCCCGTCGCCGCGGTCTCCACCGGCTTCCCCGCGGGCCAGAATCCCCTGCCGCAGAAGATCGAGGAGATTCATGCCTCGGTGGCAGCCGGGGCGCGCGAGATCGATATCGTCATCTCCCGCGCGCACGTGCTCACCGGCAACTGGCAGGCGCTCTACGACGAGGTGCGTGCGTTCCGCGAGGCGTGCGGGCCGGCGCACATGAAGGCGATCCTCGCCACCGGCGAGCTGGGCACGCTGCGCAACGTGGCGCGGGCGAGCTGGGTGGCGATGATGGCGGGCGCGGACTTCATCAAGACCTCGACCGGCAAGGAGGCCGTCAACGCGACGCTGCCCGTGAGCCTGGTGATGGTGCGCGCAATCCGCGACTACTTCGAGGCGACGGGGCACGCGGTTGGCTTCAAGCCGGCGGGCGGCATCCGCACGGCCAAGCAGGCGCTCGACTGGCTGATCCTGATGAAAGAGGAGCTGGGCGACACCTGGCTGCGGCCGGAGCTGTTCCGCATCGGTGCCAGCGGGCTGCTGACCGACATCGAGCGCCAGCTCGAATACTTCGCCACCGGCCGCTACTCCGCCGCGTATCATCACCCGATGGCATAAGCCTGGGGCCTACGGAGAACGCGAAGGCCGCGATAGCTGGGCGCGAAGATCGCGACGTGAGAGCGGTTGATGGTTGACGGCGGCGTGGCGGGCGCACTGGGCAGATGTAGCGTGGCAGAGGGCTGTGGCAGAGGGCTGTGGCAGATGGCGGAGAGGGGGTGCCGAGCATGGCGAGCAATGAGTACCACTTCATCACGCAGTGGAGCGTGCGCGGCACGCTGCGCGAGGTGAGTGACATTTTGGGCGATGCGATGGCCCTGCCGCGCTGGTGGCCGTCGGTGTACCTGGCGGTGCGCGAGGTGGCCCCCGGCGACCCGCAAACCGGCCTGGGCCGCGAGATCGACCTCTACACCAAGGGCTGGCTGCCCTATACGTTGCGCTGGTGGTTCCGCGTGGTCGAGGCGCATCCGCCCGACGGCTTCGCCATCGAGGCGCACGGCGACTTCGAGGGGCGCGGCGCGTGGACCTTCGAGCAGCGCGGCGACTGGGTTGAGATCACCTACGACTGGCGCATTGCGGCCGACAAACCGCTGCTGCGTTACCTCTCGTGGCTGATGAAGCCGATCTTTGCGGCCAACCATCGGTGGGCGATGGCGCAAGGCGAGCAGAGCCTGAAGCTGGAGCTGGCCCGGCGGCGTGCCGAGACCGACGAGGAGCGCGCGCTGATCCCGGCTCCGCCCCCGCCCACGCGCAGGCTGCCCTTCGTGCTCGCCGGTGGCGGCGCGCTCGCGCTGATGGCCGTCGCGTTCGCTGGCGTCGCCTTCGTGCGCCGTCGCTAGATGACGCGCCGATTGATTCCCGACGCCGCGTCTGGTATCCTGCCTGCGTGGGTGCGCGTGCGTTTGGGGCCGACGGCGGTGCCTGCGCAGCGGAACGGAGCGGTTGCGCGATGCAGATCTCAGCCCCCTATAGCCGCCGGCTGAGCCGCCAGTATCCGGGCCTCTTCGTCGTCCTGCTGGACCAGTCCGGCTCGATGGGCGAGCCGGTGGAGGGCGAGGACCTCACCAAGGCCGACTATGCCACCTCGGCGATCAACGAGCTGGTCTACACTATCGCACACGAGGCCGCCACCGACGACACCGGTCGCACCAAGAAGCTCGCCTACCTGACGATCTTCGGTTACAACGACACCGTGTATCCCCTACTCACCAGCACCGGCGACCCGCTCGACATCCAGTTCCTGGCTGAGCACACGCGCGGCACCGAAGATGTGGTGCGCTACGAGTACGACTCGACCACCCACGCCTACCGTGCCGTGACCCGCGCCCGACCGTATTGGATCGATACGCCGCGGGCCGAGGGGCGCACGCAGATGGCGAAGGCGCTGCTCCAGGCGCAGCAGGTGATCGCGCGCTGGCTCGATCCGGCGCGACCGGCGCCCCCGCTGGAGCCGGGGCAAGCCGCACGGCAAGAGGGCTTCCCGCCGGTGATCGTCAACATCACCGATGCCGAGCACAACGGCGACGGCGACCCCATCGCGGTGGCGGCGGCGCTCAAGCAGCAGGGTACGCTGCAAGGTGAGACGCTGATCTTCACCTGCCACATCACGCGCGAGAAGCGCCAGCCGCTGGTCTTCCCCAGCTCGCCGACGGAGCTGGGAATGCTGCATCCCAGCGCGGCGGCGATGTTCGAGATGAGCAGCGTGATGCCCCAGCCGCTGCGCGAGAAGGCGTCCCAGGTGACGCACGGCCTCGCCGTGCCGCCGGGCGCGCGCGCCTTCGTCTACAACGCCAACGCCCAGTTGCTCGCGGAGTTCCTCAAGTGGGGCACCAAGGGCACGATGGGCGCCTACGCGTAGCATCGGCGCGGGCAGGGAGGGCGCGAGGCGATGGGTGACGGGAGCGGCATGCAATCCACGGCGATGGAGGAGCGAGCGGCAGCGCCGACATCGCGGGATGACCGCTGGCTGCGCCTCGCTGGGATGCTGCTGGCGTGGGCCGGCGTCGCCTGCGCGGTTGCTGGAGTATTCCACCGCACGCCTGACGTGTCGCGCGGCGCAATCGCGCTGGCTGTCACGCTCTGCGCCTGCGCGGTGCTGGTCGTGTGGGCGTTGGCTCCGACCTCACCCCCCGTCCCCCTCTCCCCGCGGGAGAGGGGGTGGCGCGCAGCGCCGGGGGTGAGGTCTGTCGAGCCGCAATTCCCGCTGCCCCTCACGGCGGAGTCCACGCTGCCCACTGTCACGATCGCGCGCCCGGCCGGCGACTGGCAGCCGCTCGCCGCTCCGCCGCGTCCGCTCTATGAACTGGACGATCTGGCTGCCGGTGAGGCAATAGTTGCCGCGCAATCGCCCTTTCTGGCCGATCCCCTCTTCCGGCTGGAGGACCCCGGTCCCGGCGCGTGGCTGGCGCGGGTGAGCAAGGACCCCACCCAGCTCTGCCAGGATAGCTTCGCCTGCGATCCCACGCGAGGTGTCTACGCTGTCACCGATGGTGTCAGCCGGAGCTTCATGCCGGCGGCGTGGGCACGGATCGCGGCGCAAGCGGCGATTGCGCATCCCGACCCGTTCGGTGACGAGGTGGAGTTCGCCGCGTGGCTCGACGCCGCCGCCGACCTTTGGCGCGGCTGGATGCACGAGGTATGGCTGCCACAGGCGCGGGCGTCCACCGGACACAGCGCACGGGCGTCCACCGGACGCCCCTACGGATCGGGCGATTGGGGCGACGAGATCGATGGGCAGGGTGCGCAGACGACGCTTGTGTGCTGCTCCATCGGCGAGCAAACGCAGCGGCGAGGGCCGAAGACCGTGCGCGTGGACGTGACGGCGATCGGTGATGCGGAGTGCCTGCTCTTCCGCCAGGGCGCCGAACGGTGGAAGCTGGTGGCGGCGTTCCCGCTGGAGCATCCAAGCGACTTCGGCGCGACGCCCGCGACGCTCGCCACGCGGCGCGATCCGGAGCACGTCGCCGCGATGTACCGTAGCCTGCGTCGCGGCAGCTTTGAGGCGCGCCCCGGAGACCGGCTGGCGCTCGCCACCGATGCCGTCGCCTGCTGGCTGCTGGCACTGGCGCGAAACTCCTCTTCGCCCAGGCCGGACGTAGTGGCAAGGCCCGCCTCGTCCCCAGCGGGCGAGGACCTTTCTCCGTCTCCGCCTCCGCGACCTCCGCGAGCCTCTGCGGACTCCGCGTTCACCGTCACGCCCTCGTCCGAAGCGGCTGAGGACCCTATCGCTCGCGCGCTGGAAGGTCCCGACGCCTTCGAGCGGCTGGCGCAGGTGGAAATTGACGCCGGTCGCCTCGAGGATGACGATCTCACCCTGCTCGTAATCGCGATCACGTAGCCGCTGGAAAGAGTCGCACATGTCCGATTGGCTGCCGTCCTGGCCGACCCGCGAGGAATACGACCACGCCGTGATGAGCTGGCGCCAGACAATGCGCGATCCCGACCTCGTGAGCGGCGAGCTGGCGACGGTAATGGGCACCGATCCGCGGCGTTTCGGCGGGGCCGGCCTCTACGTCACGGTCTATCGCATCGGCGACTGGGCGGTGCGTTGCTTCTGCTCCGACCTGGGCGCCGCCTGCGATCCGCCGGCCGACATCGTGGACCGCTACCAGGTGATTGCGCGCTTCGTCGCCGACCGGCAGGCCGCGATCCCGGCGCTGCTGCCGGTCGAGGTCATCGATCAGGGCGTGTTCGTCGCGGGCGCGTGGCGGCCGGTGGTGAAGGCACCGTGGGTGCCGGATGCGCTGCGGCTGGGCGCCTTCGTCGCCGAGCACCGCGGCAATGCGCGCCTGCTGGCTGCGCTGGCTGATGCGTGGCGCCGGCTCGTGCGCGACCTCGAAGACGCGCCGATGGCCCACGGCGACCTCGACCTGACCAACGTGCTGGTATGCGAGGAGGCCGGGTGCCCCTCGCTGCGGCTGATCGACTACGACGACATGTGGATCCCAGCGCTGGACGGGCGGACGCAGACCGAGTGCGGCCACGAGCCGTTCCAGCATCCGGCGTTCTTCCGCCCGGTCCCGCATCCCGATCCCACCAATCGCCCGTACGGCCCGCGGATGGACCGCTTCTCGGCGCTGGTGACCTACGTCTCGCTGCTGGCGTTGTCGCTCGACCCGCGGCTCTACGCCGACCTCGGTGCGAGCGAAGAGGATCGCTTGCTCTTCTCTCGCGCCGACTACGAGCAGCCCACGCTCGAGACGAGCGCGCTCGCCCTGGTGCGCAAACGCTGCGGCCCGGCCCTCGCGCCGTACCTCGACGAGCTGCTGGCGTGCCTCGCCGAGTGTCGCATGCCGCAGTCCTTGGAGGCCATCGCGCGCGACGCCCCGCCGCCGGAGGCCCTGCCTCGCACGCAGCCTGTCGCGCGCGCTGCGTCCGCCTTGTTGCCGCCGCTGCCACCGCCGCTGGCGATCCCCGTCGGGCGCCGCGTGCCGCTCGCTGCTCTGCCGCAGGCGGGCGCGTACGAGCCGCCGGCCACACGGGCGTCTGGTGCGTCACAGCCCGCCGCACCGCACCCGACGCCGATCTACTCGGCCCTCTCAGCCAACGGAGCAGCGTCCGGCAAGCCGCCTACCCGTGGCGTGGGGCGGCACTCAGCTCCAGCGCCGGCTCGCGCGTCCAAGCCGGCGCCGCAGAGTGAGCGCGGCAGCCTGGGGGTCTGGCTGGTGCTGGTGGTGGTGGGCGTCGCGATCCTGTTGCTCGCCACTGGCATGATCCACGTTTGAGCATCCAGCGGGTACCAGAATCAGAGCGGAGCACGAGTTCAGCGAGGAGCAGATGGAGATCATGTGGACATGAGCGGACGGCAGGCGCCCGCCAGGCTCCTGGTTGCGGGTAGTACCCTCGTGGCGCTCGCGCTCGCCGTGGCGCTCGCGCTCGGAGCCTGGCTCACAGCGCCCCTCACCAATGCCCTCGCCGCACCGCTGCCCAATACCACGCCCACGGCCGCGGTTCTCGTGCGCGGCAACACGGCGATCCCCTGCTTGATCGTCGCGACGAGCGGCTGTCCGCAAACGTCCGGAGTAGCGCCTGTCAGTGCGCAGGTGCCGGGCACCGTGGTGGTAGTGGGCGCGAACTGGACGCCGAGCGCGATGGTCTCCGTGCGGCTGGTCCCGGCCGCGCAGCCCTGCTCTGCGTCGCCCGCCAGCTCGTCCCAGGCGCGCGCCTCGACCGCCGGCATCTTCAGTGTCGCGCTGCGGCTGCCGGCCTCTGCGTCGAACGGCACGCTCTACGGCCTGTGCGCCGCGACCGCCGATGGCAAGCAGACCTTCCCCGTCGCTGGATTGGCCGCCATCTCGCCGTTGCGCCTGCGCATCGTGCGAACCCCGCCGCCCGCCGCGCCCGCCCCGGCGCCAGCGCCGCCGATTGACGGCTTCTCGCTCGCGGCGCTCGTGCTGGCCGCGCTCTCGGCGGGGGTGTTCGTATTCTCGCGGCTCCGTGGGCGGCATGCGAACGTGAGCGCCGACCGCTAGAGCCAGCGCCCCAAGCGATCCGGGCGGATCAGGCCGCGTTGGCGGCGGCGAGCGCGGCGGCCTCGCCATCGTAGATGCCGATAGCCTCGTTGAGGCGCGTCAGCTCGAAGATGTGCTGATAGTGATCGCTCAGGCCATAGGCCAACAGCCGCTGCTTCTGGCGGTTGGCACGGATCAGCAGCGTCACCAGCAGGCCGATGCCGCTGCTGTTCATGTAGTCCAGCCCGCTGAAGTTGAGGATCAGGTTGCGCAGCGTGGGGGTGGCGGCCTGGGTATAGGCCTCCATCAAGACCTGCTCGGCGAAGGCCGAGACGTCGCCCTGGATGTCTACGATGGCGGTCGCGGTCGTGATCGGCCGGACGGTCATTTTCACGTTGGCTTGTGGCATGAATGGATGCTCCTCCCTTGATGGATCACATGCGCCACTCAGGCGTCGCTGCGCTCCCACTCGGCGGCGGCCGAGAAGCCGCGCTCGCGCCACTGCGGCGCCAGCGGCAGCACCCCCAGATCGCGCACGATGCGCCGCGCGGCCAGCCCGACGACGGCGGCGTAGGTGGGGTAGGCCAGCTCCAGCTCGGCAAGCTGCTCGACCCACATATCCGCCGCCATCCCCGCCGCGACGAGCTGCAGGATTTCGACCGCCTGCTCGCCGACGATGTGCGCGCCCAGGATACGGTGCGACGACTGCGAGACGATCAGCTTGCAGAAGCCCTCTGTGTGGCTGTCGATCACCGCGCGGTCGCAAGACGCGTAGGGCACGACCGCCACGGCGCATTCCTCCCGCACGCGGGCCTGCGCCTCGGTCAGTCCGACGCTGCCGTACTCAGGATCGGTGAAGCCGCCGTGGGGCACGATGCGGTGCGTACCCCGGCCGCCCGGTCCCAGCACCGCGCTCTCGGCCGCCAACGCGCCTTCGGCGGTCGCGCTCTGCACCAGCATCATACGCCCGGTCACGTCGCCGGCGGCGAAGATGTGCGGGGCAGTCGTCTGGAGCGAATCGTCCACCCGAATATAGCCGCGCTCGCTCTCCACACCCGCCGCTTCAAGGTTCAGCTCCGCACTGTTGGCCGGCCAGCCGACCGCCAGCAGCACTGCCTCGGCATCCAGCTCGTGAGGCGCGTTGTCGCGCGTGTAGGTCAACCGCAGCGTCCCCTCTCCGTCCCCATCTGGCAGCCGATCCAGCCGCTCGACGCCGCCGATCTGGGTGATCACCTCAATGCCGCGCCGCTCGAACGCCTCCGTGATGGCGCGCGAGACCGCGTCATCCTCGACGCCCACGAGCCGCGGGCCAACCTCCAGCACCGTCACGCGCGAGCCGAAGGCCGCGAAGACCGAGGCGAGCTGGCAGCCGGTCGCGGAGCCGCCGACGATGGCGATGCTGCGCGGCAGGCGTGGCATCGTCCACACGTCGCTGTGCGTCAGCGCGTGCTCCGCGCCGGGGAACGCCAGCCGGCGCGCGTGGCCGCCGGCGGCGAGGATGATCTTCTCGCCCCGCAGTGTCGTGCCGTCGCCGCAGGCGAGCGTGTGGGCGTCCGCAAAGCGCGCCCCGCCGGGACTCTCCACCACGCGCACGCCCATCTGCGCGAGGTGCCGCGCGAGCTGCTTCTTGCCGTGGATGCGCGCCACCGTCTCGCGCGCGGCGGCGAGCACCCGTGGGAAGTCCACCGCTGGCGGCTCGCCCACCAGCCCGTACTGCGCGAATTGTCCTGCCTCGCGCACCAGCCGCGCCGCGTGAGCCAGCACGCGCGTCGGCACGCAGCCGTCGTTAGTGCAGGTGCCACCCAGCTCGTCGCGATCCACCAGCGTCACCTCCGCGCCCAGCTCGCGGGCGCGGAGCGCCGCCGTCACGCCGGCCGGTCCACCTCCCACCACCACAACGTCCATCATGCTCCACAGCTCCTCGCTCTGTTCCGCTCACTGCCGCGGCGGGCGTCCACCGGACGCCCCTACGCATCCCCCTTCGCGCCCTACGCGTTCCTCGTCTCCTCTTCCCGCTTCTCTGCATCGCTCTGCTCTGCGGCCTCCGCGAAGCTCCGCGGCCTCCGCGTTCTCCGTATCTAGCCCAATGCCAGCACGAGCTCGACGGTGTGGTGCGTCGCGTCGCCGCTCACCCGCACCGTGTCCACCAGGCTGCGCATCAGGAACAGCCCCCACCCGCGCGGCGATTGCTCCCCCGCCAGCTTGGCCGCCAGGTCCGGCGTTTGGCCCGTGACCGGCGGGATCGTGGTGTGGCTGCCGTGGTCGGTGACGCGCACCACCAACTCTGAGGCGTTGGCGCGTACGCTGACGGCGACGGGCAGCTCAGTCCGGTAGTGGTTGCCATGCTCCATCGCGTTCATCGTCGCCTCGCCGACCGCCGTTTGCAAGCGTTCGAGCCGCTGCTGGGCGAGGTGCAGGGGCGCGACGGCGGCCGTCACGCGGGCGATGGCCTCGCGCTCGCCGCCCGGCTCGCTCGGCAGTGAGAAATCCGCCAGCGTCCGCCAGCCGTCGGCTCCGCCGTGGGAGTCGCCACCGCCGCCATCGCCGTCGTTATCGCCCGCGTTTTGGGTCTGCGCTGTCTCAGGAGGATCGTGCTTCATCGCGCTCGCCTCGCCTTCGTCGCCAGCCGTCCGCCGCAGCGCCACCAGCGTGACGTCGTCTTCTTGTTCCCACCCCGGCCCTGTAAAGGCCTTCAGATCGTCGAGCAGCGCGCCGATCAGCACGGCGCCATCGGCATGCACCGCGACCTCGCGTGTCACGCGTGGCAGGCCAAACATCTCGCGCGCGGGGTTGTGCGCCTCGACCAGCCCGTCGCTGAAGAAGAGTAGGCTTTCGTCTGGCGCAAGTGTAGCCTCGTGCGTGTCATAGGTCGAACCAGGCAGCAGACCGAGCGGCATGCCGGTGGCGCGCAGCTCGGACACTGAGCCGTCGGGGCGGCGCCGGTAGGGCAGGTCCTGGCCGGCGTTGGCGTAGCGCAGTCGGCTGCTCGTGGGATCGAGCAGCGCGTAGAAGCAGGTGACGAACATGCCCGCCGGGATGTCAGCGTGCAGCAGATCGTTGACGCGCGCCAGCACACCGTCCGGCTCGGCACCCTCCTCCTGGGCCGCGGTGCGCAGCATCGTGCGCGCGGCGGTCATCACCAGCGCCGCCGGGATGCCCTTGCCGGTCACATCGCCCAGCACGATCCCCAGGCGTCCATCATCCAGCGGCAGGAAGTCGTAGAAGTCGCCACCAACTTCGCGCGCCGGCTGGTAGCTCGACACAAGCTGCCAGCCGGGCAGCTCAGGCACGTCTTTGGGCAGGAAGGTGCGCTGAATCTGCTGCGCGGTGCGCAGCTCCTGCTCGATGCGCTCGCGCTCGCGCACCTCCGCCTGCCGCGTGCGCACCATCTGCGCGACCCGCAACGCGGGCGCCACCTGCGCGGCGAGCGTGACGAGCAGGCGGCGGTCATCGCGCGAGTAGTCGTCGCCATCTTGGCGCGCGCCCAGCGCCAGCAGGCCAATCAGCTCACCCTGGCTGACCAGCGGCAGCGCCAGCTCAGCCTCGCGCGCCTTCAGCGCCCGGATGGCCGGCGAGTCGAGCGTCACGCGCGCGACCTCCACGACGCCAGGGTGTGCCAGCGCGTAGGCGGCGAGCGGGTCGCCATCGGCGACGGCGACGGCGGTGGGAATGGATGCTTCCGTCGCACCGGGCGTCGCGGGCTGAGGATCAGTCTCGGCCGCGTCCTCCGGAAGCGCCATACGCACCCACAACGAGACGAAGCGCGGCTGCATCGTGCGCCGCACGACCCGCGAGAAGTGCTCGCGCACCTGGTCGAGGTCGATCTCTTCGCGCAGCGCGGTGGTGAAGGCGTCAACGATCCTGCTGGTCTTGTCGTCAACCAGATCGAAACGCTGCTCGACCGTGGATTGGACCCACGTGCGCAGCGGCTCCAGCATCACGGCGGCCGCCAGCGTGGTGGTGACGAGGATGATCTTGGAGGCGACGGACTGGTGGGTGAGCAGCTCCCAGCCGGTGATGAGAGCAAAGTAGGCCAGCGCCAGCGCGCTGGTGAAGAGCAACGCGCGCAAATTGGCGACGTGCGAGCGCATCGTGAGGGCGATGATTGCCACGCTGAGTGCCGTGGGCAGCAGGATGAAAAGCAGGTCGGAATGAATGAGGGCGACGGCAAGGCCAAAGAGGCCGCCGACGATCAGCACGCCGTCGGCGTAGCGCAACACGACGAAGAGCCGCCGCCGCCCACGCGAGACGCGCTTGGCCGGTGCGCCGGGAGGCCGCAGCCTGCGCGACAAGAGGTAAAGCAGGGTCAGCACGCCATCATCCTTCCGCGCTCGTCACGCGCCACATCTCACCTAATTATGGACCATCCTGCGCGGGCGCGGGCGTTGCTACAGACGGCTCATCGGTGTCGGGCGATGCACCCTCGTCCGCCCGCCGTAGCGCCACCAGGGTGATGTCGTCTTCTTGTTCCCAATAGGCGCCGGTGAAGTCGGCCAGCGCGTGCAGCAGCGCGGCGATCGGCGGGGTGTCGCCGTCGCGCTCGCCGAGCAGCCGCATCACCCGCGGCAGGCCGAACATCTCGCGCGCGGGGTTGTGCGCCTCGACCAGCCCGTCGCTGAAGAAGAGCAGCCCGTCACCCGGCGCGAGCGTCGTCTCCTGTGTGTCATACTGGCTGCCGGGCAGCATGCCCAGCGGCATGCCGGTGGCGCGCAGCTCGCACACTGAGCCGTCGGGCCGGCGCAGATAGGGCAGGTCCTGGCCGGCATTGGCATAGCGCAGGCGGCCGCTGGCGGGATTGAGCACTGCGTAAAAGCAGGTGACGAACATGCTGGGCGGCAGGTCCTGGACGAGCAGCTCGTTGACCTGCGCCAGCACCGCGTCTGCGGTGACGCCCGGCTGCGCCGCGACGGCGCGCAGCATGCTGCGGGTGGTCGCCATCACCAGCGCCGCCGGGATGCCGTGGTCGGTCACATCACCCAGTACAATCGCGAGCTGTCCATCCCCCAGGGTGATGAAGTCGTAGAAATCGCCGCCGACCTCGCGCGCCGGCTGGTAGGCAGTCGCGATCCGCCAGCCCTCCAGCGCCGGCAGCTCCTTGGGCAGCAGTGACTCCTGGATGCGGCGCGCGGTCTGGAGCTCCTGCTCCACCCGTTCGCGCTCGCGTGTCTGCGTGGCGCGGCGCTGGGAGATGCGCGCCGCGCGCAGCGCGGGGGCGACCTCGCCGGCCAGCGACGCCAGCAGCTCGCGCGTATCCTCGCCGTAGGGGCGTCCGGTGGACGCCCGATGCGCGCCGGCACGCGGCGCCAGCGCCAGCACACCCTCCAGCTCGCCCTGGCTGATCAGCGGTAGGGCCAGCCGCACGCGCGCCGCATGGAGGACCCCAGCCACCGGCGACTCCGGCGGCAACCCGTCCACCTCAATCACGCTCGACGGCTGCCTGAACACCAGGTGCGCAAGATCGCCGCCGCGCACGGTGAGTGTCGCCGCTCCCTCCGGGGCAGAGCTAGGATCGGCTTGGGAGCCAGCGTGAGCGCCTATATGGGATCCGGATGCCTGCGCGTACCAGCGCAATTGCGTCCCATCGAAGCCGGGTGCTGCGGCGCCCTCACTGGCCGTGGCACCTTCCGGTGCGTGGCCGCCAACGGCCCGCGGTGGAGCGGCGGGCGCGAAGGCACCGGATGCGCGGAACGCGGCCGCGCCGGGCGCCGGGCGCACCCAGAGCGCAAGCGCGCTGGGCCGCAGCGCCTTTTGGACCGCCTGCACGAGCTGCGCACAGAGCTGATCGGGGCTGGTCTCGGTCCGTAGCGCCACGCCGGCCGCGGCGAGCGTCTGGCCCGCCTCGTAGGTCTCGTGGAAGAACCGGCGCCCGATCTCGGCCTCGATCCACGCGCGCAGCGGTGGGTAGATCACCCCTAGCAGCACGGCGAGCGGGAGGATGAATGGCAGGTAGGCATATCCCAGCCCGCTATAGCCGGGGAAGACCAGCGCCACCGCCACAACGCCCGCCGCGTAGACCAGCAGCAGAGACGCCACTAGTGCCAAAGCGATCAGCGCGCGGTGTAGCAGCGCTTCGCGATCGTAGCGTCGCCCGTTCAGCAGCAAGAAGCCCGCACCCACTGGCACGAGGCTGGTGAGCAGGAAGAATCCTAACCGCGCGGCTTGCAGCACGGGCGGAGCCGCCGTCACCGTCGAGAACGCGGCGTTCGTGGCTGCTTCCGAGGAGGCTGGCGACAAGAGAGCGGGCGGCGCCAACAGCCCGGCCAGCGCAAAGAGAACGATGCTGGCAACCACGGCGGCGATCACCAGCAGGACGCGGCGGGCGGGGGAGAGAGTCGGCGCCTGAGTCCCGGTCTGCGCGAGGTGACGCGCGCGGGTGTAGAACTGCGGCAGGAGGCCGATGATGATCGGCGCCAGGGCGAACATTCCGCCCATCACCACAAACCACCCCAACACGCCTGGGATCGCGAGGACCTGCGCGGGTGTCAGGTGCATGTTCGGATTGGTGGCTTGCTGCTGCTGTTGTTGCTGCTGGGGGATGTAGGCGGCCACCTGCGCGAAGGCATAGATGATGCCCAGCCAGCGAATGCCGTGCGCCGCGTAGCTGGCCTTCGGAAACGAGGGTGGATAGAGGTAGAACAGCAGCAGGAACAGGATCTGCGCCGGCGCCGCGAGCAGGGGGGCATGCTGCGCGAAGGCATGCCCCTCGATGTACAGGTTGGCGGCACCAAAGGCGGCCACAAAGAGCGCGGCAAAGAGCGGCCCGCGCTGCACACGCTGTACGGGCGTCCGGTGGGCGCCCGCTGTCTGGTGCGCGCCCAGCCGGCGCCGAAGCAAGAACATCAGCAGCGCCCACGAGATTGCCGTGCCGAGCAGGCACGCTATCAGCCACTGCGCCGCGAATACCAGCGTCGCCGTCCCTTGCCCCGCGGCCAACATGAGTCACTCCCCTTCGCGTGTTGGTCGGTCCGAAATTGCGCTATGTTGACCTTCGCCGCCCGCGCCTGCCGGCGATCTACGCGTCGCCGTACTGATCGCGCGTCACCATACGATACGACATCTCGCGACACAATCCTAGCTGCTCGCGGTGCGAGCGGCCATGATGAATGTCATGTGTCTCGTCCGCGTCTGGTCACTCGCGGCGGACGACGCCCTCACGCCAGGCATAGACGGCGGCCTGGGTGCGGTCGGCGACGTGCAGCTTGCTGAGGATGTTGCTGACGTGGCTCTTGACCGTCTTCTCGCTGATCACCAGCCGTGCGGCAATATTCTCGTTGCTCTCGCCAGCCGCGATTAGCTTGAGCACCTCCAGCTCGCGCTCGCTCAGCTCGGTGAAGGGATTGACGGCGTCGCGCGAGGCGCCCTGGAGCTCCTGCACCACCCGCGCCGCCACCTGGGGATGCAGCACCGCCTCACCGCGTGCCGCCTTGCGCACCGCCTCGGCAAGCTCCGCCGGCCCCACGTCTTTGAGCAGGTACGAGAGTGCGCCCGCGCGGATCGCCGGGAAGATGTGCTCGTCCTGGTGGTACGAGGTGAGCACGATCACCTGGCTGCGCGGGGTGGCCTGCTTCACGCGCCGTGTCGCCTCGACGCCGTCCATGCCACCCGGCATCAGCAGGTCCATCAGCACCACGTCCGGCGCCTGCTCGGCCGCCAACTGAATTGCCTCTTCGCCAGAGCTGGCCTCGCCCACCACCACAAGGTCGGGTTGCGTCTCCAGATAGGCGCGCACGCCCTGGCGCACGATGGCGTGGTCGTCCACCAGCAGCACCGTCGTTGGCTCGCTCATCCTCCGACTCCCTTCTCGGCCGTCCCCGCAGCACCGGCCGCCTGGCGCTCCGGCTCTTCCGGCGCCTGCGCGAGCTTCTGCGGCTGCCTCTGCGCGAGCGCACTTGCCCTTGCCGCGTCCACACTCGCCCCTGGCTCGGCCGGCAGTGGCGCGCGTGCCTCGATCCGCGTGCCCTTCGCGCCCGACGACACCAGCAGTGTACCGCCCAGTGCCTCCACGCGCTCGGTCATGCTGCCCAGCCCCACGCCCTTGCCCTCCCGTGGCGCGGTATCGAAGCCGTGCCCGTTGTCGGCGATGGCGAGCGCGAGCATGCCGGCTTCCCAGGCCGCTCGCACGTCTACCGATGTTGCGCCGCTGTGGCGGGCGACGTTCGAGAGCGCCTCTTGCGCCACGCGGAACAGCGCCTGCTCCACGTCGAGTGGCGCCGGCTGCTCGCCCTGCGCGCGCACCGTGGCGGCAATCCCGCTGCTGTGGGACCAATCGGCGCACAGCTCACGCAGCGCCGGCACCAGCCCGCGGTCGCCCAGCGCCGCCGGCCGCAGCTCCTGGATCAACACGTTCAGCTCTTGCTTGGCCTGCCCGATCAACTGGTGCGCCGCGGCGAGGTGCGACCTGGCCTCCGTCGGATCGCGCTCGGCCAGCTCGTCGGCGGCCGCTACCTGCATGCCCACGGCGAAGAGCTGCTGCTTGACCGAGTCGTGGAGGTCGCGCGCGAGCCGGTTGCGCTCCTCCACCACCGCGAGCTGCTGGCGGGCCTCCAGGAGCGAGCGCACCTGATCGGCCATGCGATCGAGGTCGCGGGCCAACTGGCCCAGCTCATCGCCGGAGGGGTCGCGCGCCGCCGCGGTGAAGTCGCCGCGGCTCCAGGCATCGGCCGCGCGCGTGATGCGCCGCAGGCGTCGTGTCAGCCCGCGCGAGATCACGAAGCCGAAGATCAGCCCGATGAGGCCGGCGCCCACTGAGATGAGGAGTACGAATCCGAGCAGGCCCTGTGCCGAGCGCAGCAGGAAGCTCGAGCGCGTCGCGGCGACATCCATATCGAGCACCAGCGCGCCGACCACATGGCCCGGAACGGCGATGGGAACGGCGATCTTGGAGCGGCCGTGCGACTCAGGCGATGCGAGATCGGTGGGCCGCTCGTCGCCGGCGAGCGCGGCGCGCAGCACCCGCTGCCCCGATGCCGCCAGCTTCTGCGCGAGCAGGCTGCCCTCCGGCATGTCTCTGTCCGAGGTGGAGACGATGACGCGCCCTTGCGCATCCACCACCGCCATCTGCGAGGTGCCATACGGCGGACCGCTGGTCCACAGGTCGGCGAAGGAGCTCTTGCCCTGAACGCGGCCATTGCTGTTGAAATCCGCCAGCCACGTGCGCAGGCCGGTGCGATCGACTGGGTCTTGCGTCAGATACGGCAACACCAGCGCGGTGGTGCCCTCAAGCCCGGCGGCCATCTGGCGCGGCAGATCGATGGTACGGATGACCAAGACGTAGCTCACGGCGGAATAGACGATCGGCAGCAGCAGCACGGTGAGCACCGTGACGAGCATGTATGAGAGCGTGAAGCGCCAGCGGAGTCTGCGGAAGGGGCGCGCCATCCGTGGCAGCACGCGCCGCACGGCTGGTTTCTCCATCGCCTGTACCTCCCGTGTCTCGGTCTGCTCCCAGCTTGGGGCCGGCGGGTGAATCCGCGCCGAGGAGCCTACCGGCCACCAAGCCCGCCTGCGCGGGCTGTAGAGAAACGCACCTTCAGCGCGTGACACCGGCCCGTGTCTCGGAATCGTTGTCGCCACTGTACCACGCGCCGCCCGCGCGCCATCACCCCTCCCCGACGGCAGTTGCCCGGCCGCGCATCTGGGCCAGCAGCCGTGCCGCGAGCAGCGCGACCCAGCTCCACCCAGCGACCACGCCGATGCGCTGGATGAGGCCGGTCGGCGCGTTGGGCCAGACGCCGCGCATGTCGAGCACGCTCGTCACATTGGCGGCAACGAACGATGCGGCGACGATCAGGCCGACGAGGACGGAGTAGAGCGCCCATCCCCGCCAGGCTGGATTGCCCGCGAAGCGCCGCGCCAGCACGAAACAGGCGGCGGCAAGCGAGGCGAAGGCGGCGAGGCCCGACAGCCCGTGGATGATGGCGTGCAACGACTGGCGCATAAATGCCACGTAGGGGGTGGGCACCCCTGGCGGGTAGCCCAACGCCGGATCGGTGGTGAAGATGCCGGCGCTGATCAGGCTCAGGCCGAAGACAGCGATCAAGATCGGTCCCCAGGTGGCACCTCTGCCGCTGCCCAACGCGCGCCGCAGCCCGAACGCGAACGCGATGCACAGCAGCCCGCACATGTAGAAGTTGGCGACCTGCTCCCAGCCCTGGCCGCTCAGGCTTAGCTCGCTGCCGAAGTTGCGCCACGCGCTATAGCCGGGCCGGGTCGCGCCCTCGACGAACAGCACGATCACGAACAGCACCGGCCCCACCACGCCGGACGCCAGCAGCCATTGCGTCAGCCTATCGCTCCGTGCGTCAGTGTCGCGCCGTGCGCCAGGTGTCGCTTGAGTCCCTTGTGGCGCCATATCATCAGCTCCTTTCGATTCGATCGGGATGCTACTGCGTGCGATGCGCATCACCCACACGTCCAGTATGGCCGCATACTCGGCGCGTGCCATCGGTCCAGAGGCGGATTGTGGCGTAGACCAGAGGCGGAGACGAGTATTCTCCCTCAGCGGCGTGTGATGAGAGGGCACGGGGTTGAGGAACTTCTCCGCGCAGAGGGGAGGCGAGGCCCACGCCACTACAAGGCCCCTCCGCGAACCTCCGCGCCCTCCGCGTTCTCCGTCATCCCCTACTCGTAGCGCAGCACCTCCAGCGGGCGCACCCGCGCCGCCTGCCACGCCACCAGCGCCGCCACCAGCATGCAGACCAGCACCGCACCAGGCACGATCGTCAGCACCGTGGCCGCGGGTGTCACGAACGCCGCGTTGAAGAGGAGTTGGCCCAGCAGATCGACCGCCAGCGCCACCAGCAGCATCGCCAGGGCGCCGCCGGTGAAGCCGATCACGCCGTTCTCCACCAGCACCTCGCCCAGCACGCTGCGGCTGGTGTAGCCCACCGCCTTGAGGATGCCGATCTCGCGCCGCCGCTCCAGCATCGCCAGCGCCACCGCGTTGGCAATGATGATGATCGCCGCCAGCAGCGCCAGCGAGGCGACGGTGATGAGCACGATCACGAGGTTGTCGAGATAGCTCGTGATCTGCGCGAAGAGATCGGCCACGCTGAAGGTCTGCGCGCCCGGCACCGCCGCCTGGATGTGCGCCAGCACGCTATCCGCGCGGTTGGGGTCCACGTACGCCTCGTAGAGGTACGATGGGCTGCCCTGCGTCAGTCTCGTGACGACGGCACTATCCGTCTGGATCGGCGCGAAGGCGAGCGAGTAGTTGTAGAAGCCGGCGACCGTGACGGTGGACTGCGTGTGCGTCGCGGGATCGGCCAGCGTAACCGTGCTGCCCAGCCGCAGATTCAGCGGCGCGCGTGAGTCGTCGAGCGGCAGCAGCGCGGCTCCCGTGCTGGCATCGCCCGCCGTGAGGATGTGGCCGAGCTGGGTGTCGCTCGTGCCCTGCACGATCTTGAAGACCGTCGGATTGGGCGTCTGCCCGCGCGCGAGGTCGTAGCCCTGCACGCCGTCGAGGCGACTCAGCACGTCGTTGGCGTTGTACTTACCGGTGGCCGTCGCCGCCGCGATCACCTGGGCCACCGGCTCGCCGTTGATGGCGACTGGCTGCACCTGGGCGATCGTGTTGACCGACTCGTTCGTCAGCCCCGGCACCTGGGCGAGCTGTCGCTCGACCGCCGCGCGATCGGCGCCGCCCGTCACCACCGCAATGTTGATGTTGCTGCTGTTGAGGTACGTTCCCAGCACGTCGTGGATGTCTTGGCCCAGCACCAGCACCAGCCCGATAGCGAAGACACCCACCGTCAGTGCGATCAGCGTGGCGACCGAGCGCGCCTTGCGCCGGCCCAGGTCGCGCAGCGCCATCTTGACGTTCGCCTTGCCCGGCCGTGGCAGCAGCATCACCACCACACCCCAGAGCGAGACCGCCAGCAGCAGCACGCCGAACGCCGGCTGCGACGCCAGCAGCAGGGCAGCGCCCGCCAGCAAACCGGCGCCCACGAGCAGCGCGTACCACCAGCGGAACCCCTCGGGCACCGGGAGCTTGCTGATGACCAGCACCACCACGCCCAGCACGGCACCCAGCACCGCCAACAGCACGGCCGTGCCGCCCACGGCGCCCAGCGCGATCACCGGACTCTGCAAGATACCCATCGCCAGCGCGACGAACAGCACCGCTACCAGCACCGAGAGGCCGAGCGTGGTCAGGCGCGTCGAGATACCGGCGTGCTGTCCCAGCTCGCGCAGCACCACGACCGGGCGCACCGCACTGGCCTGCACGATCGGCAGCAGGCCGAAGATCAGCGCCGTCACGAAGCCGACCGCGACTCCCGCGACCACCGTGCGCGCGTCAATCGTCACCGGCAGCGTGACCTGAAGCGCGTTGCCCAGCACGGTGCCGACCACGAAGCTCACCCCGATGCCTGCCAGCGCGCCGACGGCGCCACCCAGCAGGCCCATCAGGCCCGTCTCGAGGCCGAAGAGCGCGTAGAGGTCGCCACGGCGATAGCCGGCCGTCTTGAGCATCGCGATCTCGACCCGCCGCCGCCGCAGCGCTACCTGGATCGTGTTGACGATCCCCACGCCGCCGATCAGCAGCGCCAGCAGCCCGACGATCTGCAAGAAGTATTGGACCTGCTGGACGTTGCTCTGCTGCGAGGCGAGCAGCTCCTTGGTGGTCTGCGTGGCGCTCAGCGGGAATTGTTGTCGAATCAACTTTTCGGCTGTGGCGGCGTTGGCGTCGGTGTGGCCCGGCACGTCGGCGTACACGGCGTTGTACCCCACGGGCTGGCCGAGGCTGCTGGGCAGCCTAGTGTAGGCGTCGTAGGCCATCAGCGTGCTCGGTCCCTGGAAGAAGCCGGTGCTGGCGATGATGCCGCCGACCGTCACCTGTGCCGCGCGCCCATCGGCCGCCGAGAAGCTGAAGCGATCGCCGACCTTCAGGTTGAAGACCTGCGCCTGGCGCGACGTGATGACCACCGTGTCGCCCGACAGAGCTGAGGCAAGGTTGCCGTCGGCCGGTTCGGTGAACGTCACGCCGCCCGCCAGGGGGAAGTGCGCCGGATCGACGGCATACAGCCCCACGCGCAGCACGGCGGTACTGGTGCGAATCTGCGCCTTCACGCTGTAGGAAGCGGTGTAGCCGGTGATCGTGCCCTGCTGCTGGAGCTGGTCGAAGTAGCTCAGGTCGCTGGCTGCGAGCGGCATATCGGTGGTGACGGCCACGTCGCCGCCGTTGAGCTGCCGCACGTTGCTGGTGAAGCTGGCCGTGACGGCGTTGGTGACGAGCTGCAGCGAGACGATCGCCAGCACGCCGACCGCCACGCAGAAGATCGCCAGCAGGGACCGCTGTCCCCCGCGCGTCAGGGACCGTGTCGCGTAATTCCAATATATGCGCATCTTCATGTCGTGCCACCTTTATCTGGATACTGAGAACGCGAAGCTCGCGAAGAAGGAACACCGATCGCGCGCCGAAAGTCAGAGGTCCCCTCCGTCACATCTCTGGCTTCGCGGCCTTCGCGTATCCTTCGCGTTCTTCGCGTTCAGGTCCTTCTCCTCCCCTTGTTGCCGCGCCGTTCGCCACCTGCCCATCCACGATGTGGATCGCCCGGTCAGCGGCGGCCGCCACCGTTGGGTCGTGGGTGGCGATCACGAAGGTGGTGCCCGTCGCCGCCCGCAGGTCCCGAATCATGCGCAGCACATTCTCGCTGTTCG
>DASVAA010000128.1:0-56661 GCA_036376595.1 Ktedonobacterales bacterium
TGGCGCGGGCAAGACGACCACGATCCGCATGCTGCTGGGCATGATCCGGCCCAGCGCGGGCGCGGCGTTCCTCCTGGGTCAGCCCGTACACCCCGACGCGCGGGCGCTCTGGGCACAGGTCGGCTACCTGGTCGAGACGCCACACGCTTATCCTGAGCTGACCGTGCGCGAGAATCTGGAGGTCTTCCGCCGCCTGCGTGGACTGCGTGACGCGCACGCCGTGGACCGGACCATCGAGCGCCTCGGCCTCGCGCCCTACGCCGACCGGCGCGCGGGGACGCTCTCGCTCGGCAACGCGCAGCGACTGGGATTGGCGAAGGCGTTGCTTCACGATCCGGCGCTGCTGCTCCTTGACGAGCCAGCCAACGGTCTGGACCCGGCGGGGGTCGTCGAGGTGCGCGACTTGCTTCGCGAGCTGGCGCATGAGCGTGGCGCCACCATCTTCGTGTCGAGTCACTTGCTCGGCGAGGTCGCGCGGATCGCCACTCGTTTCGGCGTGATGCATCAGGGGCGGCTACTGGAGGAGTTGAGCGCGGCGGAAATGGAGCGCCAACGGGCGCGCTGGCTGCTGGTGGACACGCGGGATTGGGCGAGCGCCCGCGCGACGCTGCGCTCGGCTGGTCTCGCCACCGAGCGGTGCGCCGGGACTGAGTCGAGCGGAATGGGCGGGGCAGGGGCGCTCTGCCTTTCCGACGCCCACGCGATTGCGCACCCCGAGGAGGTGGCGCGGCGGTTGGTGGAGCAGGGGATCGATCTCACCCGCCTGAGTGTCGAGGAGGAAGACCTGGAGTCGCAGTTCCTGCGGCTGGTCGGCGCGACGCCGAGAGGAGACGAGGGAAATGAGCATGCTCACTAACCTCGGGGCAGCGCTGTGGGCCGAGACGCTGAAGGCGCGGCGCGCACGCATGCCGCTGCTGACGCTGGCTGGCTTCTCGCTGGCCCCGCTGATGGGCGCGCTCTTCATGAAGATTCTGCTCGATCCCACGTGGGCCGCGCGTTTCGGCACGCTGACCACCAAGGCACAGCTTTCGGCCGCGCATGGTGACTGGCCGACCTACTTCGGGCTGCTGACGCAGGCGCTGGCGGTGGGCGGCGCGATCCTCTTCAGCCTGGTCGTGATCTGGCTCTTTGGCCGCGAGTACAGCGACCACACCGCGAAGGACCTGCTCGCACTCCCCACGCCTCGCGTGGCGATGGTGACGGCGAAGCTGGTGGTGGCCGCGTGCTGGTGCGCCATCCTCGCGCTGTGGATCTACCTGCTGGGCCTCGCGCTCGGCGCGCTGCTCGGCCTGCCTGGCTGGACGACAGAGGGGTCGCTCCATGCGACGGCGGTCTACGCGGCGACCGCGAGTCTGACCATCGCACTCACGCTGCCGCTCGCCTGGGCCGCCAGTGCCGGACGCGGGTACCTCCCCGCGATCGGCGTGATGGTCCTGCTGGTCTTTCTCGCGCAGGTGCTCTCCGCGCTCGGTCTTGGCCCCTGGTTTCCCTGGGCGGCGCCGGCGTTGCTCAGTGGCGCGGCTGGCCCCGAGGCGCAGCAGCTTGGCGTGGGCACCTACCTCCTGGTCGTTGCCGTAGTAGCGGGAGGCATCGCGGGTGTCATCGTTTGGTGGCGCACCGCCGACCAGACCTAGGCCGTAAGCAACGTGTGACCAAAGGTGTCCATGCTCCTCTCGTGGCCCGCTGACGACCTCACAAGAGGATTAGCCTCACTCCCCTCCCTTCACCCCCGGGTCCTGGTGGAACCGCCAGCCTCTCATGTCATGCGGTTGACACGTTCCCATCGGGGATGCCACGATGCGGGGGCACGACGTATCGGCCTGGATAGAGGAGGAACACATGGCTGCCGGTTTGCCAATGACGCTGGGTGAGAACGAGGTCGCGGAGGCGACTGCGGCGGTCGAGCGCGGTGAGACACTGCCCGCGCGCTGGTACACCGATCCGGAGGTCTTCGCGGACGAGCGGCAGGCGATCTTCCGCCGCGCGTGGCAGTACGTCGGGCTGGCCGAGCAGGTGGCGCAGCCGGGTGACTTCTTCACCTGCTCGATTGGCGAGGTGCCGGTCGTCGTCGTACACGACCTGGAGGGCGAGCTGCGCGCGTTCGCCAACGTCTGCCGCCACCGCGGCTCGCAGGTCGTGCTGGCCGAGTGCGGGCGCCGTGCCACGCTCCAGTGTCATTACCACGCCTGGACCTACAATCTCGACGGTAGCTTGCGCGCCGCGCCCTCCGCCAAGGATGAACCGGGCTTCGATTTCGCGGACTATTCGCTGCACGCGCTGCCGCTGGCGGCCTGGGGACCCTTCCTCTTCGTCAACCCCGATCAGGGCGCCCTGCCCTTCGCGCGCTACGCCGGCGAGCTGCCCGATCTCGTCGCCGCGACGGGCCTCAATCTCGGCGCTCTCCATCGCCGCGTGCGCCGCACCTACGACATCCGCGCCAACTGGAAGATTGTGGTGGACAACTATCTGGAGTGCTACCACTGCGCCGTGGCGCACCCCGCGTTCTGCGACCTGATCGACGTCAACGACTACGTGGTCACCGAGTACGAATACTTCTCGACGCAGCACGGCGCACTGAAGAAGCCGGGCAAGCGCGGCCGGGCGCATCCCTACGACACAACCAGCGGCGAGGTGCGCGAGGGCTTCTACGCCTATCTGTGGCCTAACTTCACCATCAACGTCTATCCCGGCCCAGGCAACGTCTCGCTCAACCTCTTCGTCCCACTCGCCGCCGACCGCACGCTGGCGATCTACGACTACTGCTTTGCGGACGCCGTGACCGAGGACGAGGAGCGCGACTTCGTGCGCTTCATCGACCAGGTGCAGGAGGAGGACATTGTGCTGTGCGAGTCGGTGCAGCGCGGCCTCAGCTCCGGCTACTTCGACCGCGGGCGGCTGGTGCTTTCGCGCGAGAAGGCGCTACGGCACTTCCAACACCTGGTGTGCCGCGCGCTGACGACTCCCTAGCTGCGGCCCCTCTCGCACTGGTCGCGCCCTGAATTGAGTTCCTCGCTGGTCCAGGTTGGAGCGGGCATGTGTTGTATTCCTCACAACGCTCACTTGCCAACTGCTTTTACCGTGCCGTCCCTATTGTCTCGCACGTCTGAGGTGTCCACCAGCCTCATACGGTGCCCACCTCGCGCCACCAGCCGATGGCGTTGCCGATAAACAAAATGGCCGTGAGCGGCACCAGCCCCAAGATGGCGAACCAGATGAACGCGGTGATGACCGCGGCTATTCCGGTGGCGCCTTCCCAGGCTGGATTGGGCGACAGTATGATGGCCAAGCAGATGATCAACCCGGCCCCAATAGCGGTGGCAGCCACGAGCACCCACGTGGCCTTCCACGTGCTGAGGACAAACCCCGCCGCCAGGGCCAGCACGACCGACGCGACAATGAGCGCCACGCTGAGGGCCGCAGGAACCGTCATGTAGAGAGGGAGGCCGAGGACCGACGCCGCGGCTACGCCACTGAGGAACGCCAGGGCAAGGCCCAATGCCCAGCGCCTGCCATGAGACATTTGCTGGATGCGCGCAACGAGCCTGTCCCCCGGTGAAGCAGGCGGCGCGGAGATCGGCGGAGCTTCCCGGCTCGTCTGGCTCGCGTCCTGTGTCTCTGCGGCACGAGGCTGCAGAACCGAGTCGGGTGATTCAGCCAGCGGCGGCTCTGGCGCACTCGGCGAGCGCCCCTCCGCACTCATTGCGTTCTTCGGTGTAGGGACTTCGGATAACATGGGGTTCCCTCACGTTCTTTTCGGTCGCCTTCATCCATCCGTCCACGTTGCGAGCTGGAACGGACTCGGCACCACAAGTCCTTGCGCATCATCATCTCTACGCTTCGCTGAAAGATCAGTGTAGTGGTGCTCATGTGGCTCCGTTCTCGTCCATTGGGTAGTCATAGGGGATAGTTCTCGTGAGGCGGGTATCGTGCTCTGCGAGTCGGTGCAGCGCGGCCTCAGCTCCGGCTACTTCGGCCGCGGGCGGCCGGTGCTCTCGCGCGAGCGGGCGCCGGGGCACCGGAGGGCCGGCGGATGCATCCGCGCCGAGGGGCGTGCCGCCGCCAAGCGCGCCTATGCGGGCTGGAGATGCAGTGAATGCGCTCGGTGCTTGACGCCGCGCCCATGATGGCCTATAACGACCCGTGTCACCTCCGCAGCCCACCCCGCGGAGCCAATCCTCCTGCGACCGCTGCTGGGTCACCATCGGGCGTCCACCGGACGCCCCAACGAACAGCGGGCGCCCACGAGTCGCCCCTACGCAACAACATGCGCGAACAGGATCGCCAATCGCGGCGATCCGTCGTCATCTTATTTCAGCCGCTTCGCTTGCGAGAGGAGGGTCCCATCTATGACGGTCGTCCGCAGCGCACTGATCCAGACCTTTGGCAGCATGAGCATGGAGGAGAACGTCGAGCGGCAGATTGCGCTCATCGGCCAGGCGGCGGAGAAGGGCGCGCAGATCACCTGCCTGCAAGAGCTTTCGACAGGGCCGTACTTCTGCCAGGTGCAGGACCCGCAGTTCTACAGCTTTGCCGAGCCGGTGCCCGACGGACCAACGATCACCCGCATGCGCGAGGTCGCCAAGCGCCACGAGATGGCGCTCGTCGTGCCGGTCTACGAGCTGGAGCAGACCGGCGTCTACTACAACACCGCGGCGGTGATCGACGCCGACGGCACGTACCTGGGCAAGTACCGCAAGACGCACATCCCGCAGGTCCAGGGCTTCTGGGAGAAGTTCTACTTCCGCCCCGGCAACATGGGCTATCCCGTCTTCAAGACCAAGTTTGCCACCATCGGCGTCTACATCTGCTACGACCGCCACTTCCCTGAGGGCGCGCGCTGCCTGGGCCTCAACGGCGCCGAGATCGTCTACATCCCTTCAGCCACCTCGCGCGGCCTCTCGATGCACCTGTGGAAGATCGAGCAGGTCTCGCACGCCATCGCCAACGGCTACTGGGTCGGCACCATCAACCGCGTCGGGGTCGAGCCGCTGGGTGAGGACGACTTCTACGGCACCAGCTACTTCGCCAATCCGCGCGGCGAGATCGTGGCCGAGGCGAGCGACAAAGACGAGGAGGTGCTGGTGGCCGACCTCGACCTCGAAAAGAACCGCGAGGTGCGCAACGTCTGGCAGTTCTACCGCGACCGCCGCCCGGACCAGTACGGGCCGATCTGCGAGTCGTGAGATCGGGTGGCGATCGGCCGGCGGTTGAAGTGGTGCGGGACAGCCGGCGGTTGAAACCGCGCCTGTGGGGCCTGCGGCCACAAAACCCGCCTGCGCGGGTTAGGCAGCGGGACGAGGCGCAGGTTAGGAGAAGGAGCGCACGCGATGCTGAGGTTTGGGATCACGCTCAAGCCGGACGCGGCGAACGCACCGCCCAAGCGCGTCGTCGCGCTGACGCGCCAGGCGGAGCGCGCGGGGTTTGCGTACGCCTGGCTCTTCGATTCACACGTGCTGTGGCAGGAGCCGTACCCGCTGCTGGCACTGATGGCCGCGGGCACGCGGCGCATGCGGCTGGGCACCTGTGTCACCAATCCTGCCGTGCGCGACCCGACGGTGACGGCCAGCGCGCTCGCCACGCTCAACCTGATCTCCGGCGGTCGCATGGACCTGGGCATCGGGCGCGGCGATAGCTCGCGGCGCGTGTTGGGCAAGAAGCCGACGACGCTCGCCGACCTGGAGGCTGCGGTAAACCGCATCCGGGCGCTGGCGGCCGGCGAGATGGTGGAGGATGAGGGCGAGCAGATTCGGCTGGGCTGGGCGCGCGGCCAGCTCCCGGTCTGGATCGCGGGCTACGGTCCCAAGGCGCTGCACTTGACCGGCGCGATCGCCGACGGCGTGATCCTGCAGCTCGCCGATCCGCACATCATCAAGTGGTGCCTGGGCATGCTCCATGAGGGCGCCCGTACAGTGGGGCGCGACCCGGCAGAGATTCAGGTGATGGCCGCGGCGCCGGTGTGGGTATCGGACGACCTGGCGGCGGCGCGCGAGCACGTGCGCTGGTTCCCGGCGCTGGTCTCGAACCACGTGATGGACCTCATTGCGCGTTACGACCCGGCCGAGCTGCCGCCGGAGCTGACCGCCTACGTGCATGACCGCGCGGGCTACGACTACCACCACCACGCGGAGGTCGGCAGCGACAACGCGCAGTTCGTCTCCGACGCCACCGTGGACCGCTTCTGCATCGTCGGTCCAGTGGAGGAGCACCTGCGCCGCCTGCGCGAGCTGGAGGCGATCGGCGTCACGCAATTCAACATCTACCTGATGTGCGGCGACGAAGAGGCAACCTTGGAGGTCTACGGGCGCGACGTGCTGCCGGCGCTGGCAGGCGCTGCCGTAGGGGTGTCCGGTGGACGCCCGTCGGCGGTGGCTGTGAACGGCACGGGACGGGCGCGTAACACTCGGCGGGCGATTGCCCAGCGGCGGTAGGGGTCCTCACCCCCCCAACCCCCTCTCCCTGCGGGGCGAGGGGGAGCCAGAATCCCGTAGGGGCGTCCGGTGGACGCCCGTAGGCAAGCGAGCAAAGGAGCAGCGGCGATGCGCACGTTGATTGCGGGCGGCACGGTGGTCTCGGCGAGCGATACCTATCAGGCCGACGTGCTGGTCGAAGACGAGAAAGTCGTCGCCGTGGGACAGGGCCTCTCCGGCGACACGACGATTGATGCGCGCGGCAAGTACGTGATCCCCGGCGGCATTGACGTGCATACGCACCTCGACATGCCCTTCGGCGGCACCGTCGCCTCCGACGACTTCTTCACCGGGCACCGCGCGGCGGCCTTCGGCGGCACCACCGCCCACATTGACTTCGCCATCCAGCCCAAGGGCGCCACGCTGCGCGAGACGCTGGATATGTGGCATGCCAAAGCCAACGGCAAAGCGGCGGTGGACTACGGCTTCCACCTGGCGATCACCGACCTGCCGGAGAGCATCCTGCACGAGATTCAGCAGGTGCCGGAGTGGGGCGTCACCAGCCTCAAGCTCTTCATGGCCTACAAGGGATCGCTGATGATCGACGACGCGACGCTCTTCCAGGCGATGGAGCAGGCGGCGCGGCACGGGTTGCTGATCATGGTGCATGCCGAGAATGGCGACGCGATCGACATCCTGGTGAAGCAGGCGCTGGAGGCCGGCAACACCGCGCCGAAGTATCACGCGCTGACGCGTCCGGCGGAGCTGGAGGCCGAGGCGACCAACCGCGCCATCCGGCTGGCCGAGGTGGCGGGCGCGCCGCTCTACGTCGTCCACGTGACCAATGCCGGCGCCGTCGAGGCGATCAGGCTGGCCCGCGGGCGCGGGATCTCGCCGATCTACGGCGAGACCTGCGTGCAGTATTTCTTCTTCACCAAAGACGACCTCGCGCGGCCCGGCTTCGAGGGCGCCAAGTGGGTCTGCTCGCCGCCCTTCCGCGAGAAGAGCGACCAGCAGGCGCTGTGGCAGGCGGTGGCCGCCAACGACCTGCAGGTAATCTCGACCGACCACTGCGACTTCTGGTTCGAGGGCGGCGCCAATGGGCGTCCGGCGGGCAAGGAGCTGGGCAAAGGCGACTTCTCGAAGATCCCCAATGGCGTCCCCGGCATCGAGGACCGCATGATGGTGCTCTACTCGCAGGGCGTGCGCGCGGGGCGGTTCTCGCTCAACCGCTGGGTCGAGCTGTGCTGTACCAATCCCGCCAAGCTCTTCGGCATCTACCCGCAGAAGGGCGTGATCGCGCCGGGCAGCGACGCCGACATCGTCGTGTGGGACCCGCAGGCGACGCACACGATCAGCGCCAAGACACATCACCAGCGCACGGACTACAACCTCTACGAGGGCATGAAAGTCACCGGCATGCCGCAGATCGTGCTCTCACGCGGCAACGTCATCGTGCGCGATGGCGAGTGGCATGGCGCCGCCGGCGCCGGGCGCTTCCTCCAACGAAAGCGCTTCGAGAAGCCGAGCGCGTCCGCTGGCACTGCGGCGGCGACCGCTACGAAGGCCGCGGCGAAGGTGCCGGCGGGCGCCAAGCAGCAGTAGAGTCCTCACCGTGCCGGCAACGGGGGCGTCCGCCGGACGCCCCCTATGCGTGCTTGCGTGCTCCATCACCAACCACCCACTGCGTGTGGCGGCGCGGCCCACCTCGAGATGACGTGCAGAGTGAGTACCCCTTACCCGCCCTCACCGATACGGATTGCCCAACACGCGGTAGTACGCTGTGTACGGTGCGAAGTGCAGGAGTAACAGTGTCAGGCAGTACATTGACAGGGTATGCTCCTGCTTGCCTCGCCCCGGAGGCAACCTGTGCAACTTCGGCAGTTGCCGCCTGTGTTCGCTACAATCCTATCGGCTACCGTCTCACTCTGCCTGCTGGACTGGTTACTCCGGCAAGTCTGTCGCCCAGTTGGCCGCCTGGATGGCCGTGTCTATCTCCCGTCGCTGTTTGGCCAACTGATCAATCTCGTCCCGCAATTGCGCGACATCAATCGTTGGCACGCGCCTGATTTCTGCTCGCCCAATACGGTCCATACGTTCCGATGCGGCATCGGCAACAGATCGCAGGATATTTTGATGCAAGGTGAGAACATCACGCCGTGCCAGCGCTTCCGTCAGCGTCATTCCCGACTCAAGCCGGGTGGTCATATTCGCCTGATTGATCTGATAGATGAGGCCTTGCAGCTGCGTGATGAGTGACACAACCTGCTGGCGAAGTTTGGACGGGTCTTCATGCGGCACTTCGCCTTCTTGGACCCAGGCGCTGCGCTTGAGCCGGTCTTGGAGTTGCGCGAGGCGCTTTTGCGTATCCCCGCGCAGTATGAGCGCTTCCGAAAGCTTCATCTACACGCCCCTTCAATCGTCTTGGTGCGCCACGAGGCCATAATATCATGCGTGAGGCGGAAGCGGTGCCGAGACACTGGCAAGATCTCGTGTGTCTGAGGGGCAGCAGAGGGCGCTCGCTGGTGCGGCGGCAGGGCCTCTCGCACGAGCAGGCGATCGCCCTCATGGTGCGCTTGGTGTCGGCGGCAGCCGGATCCGAGGTGTAGACACATACTCGCCCTCTCACTGGATTGGGTCCTGTCTCAGGGGCGAGCAGCCCCGTCGTGCGCCATCCTTGCCCGCCCCCTTTGTCCGCGCTACGTTACACATGGGCGCGCTGCTCGTACTGATGAGCGACGATACCCACAGCGTGCGTGGGGACTTGAGAGGGAGCAGATGCGCTCCCGCAAGCAAGAGTGGTTTAGAAAGGCTCACTGCGAATATGTCCAAGCTCGACGGGCGCGTGGCCCTCGTGACGGGCGCCGCGCGCGGCATTGGCGCCGCGACGGCCGAGCGGCTGGCGCAGGAGGGGGCGCGGGTGGCGCTCGCCGACCTCGACGCGGCCGGCGTGGAAACCACCGCCGTGCGCATCGCCAAGGAGCACGGCGCCGAGACGCTGGGGCTGGCCTGCGACGTCTCGGACGCCGAGAGCGTGCAGCGCACGGTAGACGCGGTCGTCGCGCGCTTCGGCCGGCTCGACATCCTGGTCAACAACGCCGGTATCATCCGCGACAATCTGATCTACAAGATGACCGACGACGACTTCGATCGCGTGCTGGCGGTCCACCTGCGTGGAGCGTTCCTCTGCGCGCGGGCGGCGCAGAAGCCGATGGTCGAGAACAAGTACGGCCGCATCGTCAGCGTGTCCTCCACCTCGGCGCTGGGCAACCGCGGCCAGGCGAACTACTCCGCCGCCAAGGCCGGCATCCAGGGGCTGACGCGCACGCTCGCCATCGAGCTGGGCCGCTATGGCATCACCGCCAACGCTGTCGCCCCCGGCTTCATTGACACCGAGATGACGCGCATCACCGCCGAGCGCATGGGTATCACGCCCGAAGCCTTCAAGGCCGCCGCTGAGCAGCGCATCGCCGTGCATCGCATCGGCCAGCCCGCAGACGTCGCGGCGGTGATCGCTTTCCTCGTCTCCGACGACGCCGGCTACGTGAGCGGTCAGACGATCTACGTCGCCGGCGGGCCTGCCGGGGTGATCATGTAGCGCTCGGCATTTCCATCGAATGCCAGTCCCCGCGCTCTCGTGTATACTGGCTGCGTAGGCTGTGATGTCTACGAGCACACGGGGACTGGCCTCTCGCCGGCCCCAATTGGGCGTCCACCGGGCGCCCTTACGCCACCGCCGCGAAGAAGGCCGCTGCTCGGCCGGCGGCGCTAGCACTGAGGTGAGCCGATGGACCTGGGCCAGATGCTTGCGCAGACCGCCGCGCGCAATCCCGATAAGCCGGCGATCATCTTCAACGACCAGACCACCAGCTACGCGGAGCTTGACCGCCGCGCCAACCAGGTCGCCAACGCCCTCATCGCGCGCGGCATCCTGCCCGGCGACCGCGTCGCGCTCTACATGCAGAACATCCCGCTCTTCATGGAGGCCTATTTCGGCATCCTCAAGGCGGGGGCGGTGGTGGTGCCGATGAATCCGGCGTTTCGGGTCGGCGAGATCGGCTATATGCTGCAAGACAGCGGCGCCAAGGCGATCCTCAGCTTCGGGCCGCTGGGCCAGATCGCCGTCGCCGCGGCGCAGCAGGCGCCGGAGCTACGCGACGTGATCGTCGCCGCGCCGCAGCCGCTCCCCGGCTCGCTCTCGTGGGCCGAGGTGTTCGGCGGCGGCGTGCCCGATACCGCGCCGAGTGTCGCGGTTCACCCCGAGCAGCTCGCCGTCCTGATCTACACCTCCGGCACCACGGGGCGGCCCAAAGGGGCCATGCTCAGCCACCGCAACCTGATCTCCAACAACGAGCAGGTGATGATGGTCCCCAACGCGGCTCCGCAGCCCAACGACGTGCTGTGGCTGGCGCTGCCGCTCTTCCACAGCTACGCGCTCAGCGTCGGCATGAACCTCGGCGTGCTCAACGGCATCACCTTCGTGCTGGTGGATCTCGCCAGCCCGCTGCTGGGCGACGATACCGTCACGCGCCTGGTGCGCGCGCTGGGCCTGGTGCAGAAGCACAAATGCACGCTGATGCTGGGCGCGCCGCCGATGTTCGTCGCCTGGACGCAGATTCCGGCGGTGCGCGAGATGGACCTCACCAGCCTGCGCTACGTCGCCTCCGGCGCGGCGGCACTGCCTGTCAAAGTGATGGACGGCTTCCAGACGCTGACCGGCGCGCCGATCTCCGAGGGCTACGGTCTCTCCGAAGCCTCGCCGGTGCTCACCTCCAACGCCGCCGGTCCCGTCGTCAAGCCCGGCACGGTTGGCCCCGCGATCCCCGGTGTGGAGATCACGGTGGTGGACGAGCAGGGCAACGAGGTGGCCCACGACGACGCCAGCATCGGCGAGCTGATCGCGCGCGGCCCCAACATCATGATGGGCTACTGGAACAAGCCCGAAGCCACCGCCGAGACCCTGCGCGACGGCTGGCTGCACACCGGCGACCTCGCCACAGTGGATGGCGACGGCTACTACCGCATCGTGGACCGCAAGAAGGACATGATCATCGTCTCGGGCGAGAACATCTACCCACGTGAGATCGAAGAGGTGCTGTTCCAGCATCCGGCGGTCGCCGACGCGGCGGTGGTGGGCTACAAGACCGAGGAGCGTCAGGGCGAGGGCATCATGGCGTTCGTCGTGCTCAAGCCGGATCAGACCGTCACCGAGCAGGATATTCAGGACTACTGTCGCAGCCAGCTCGCGACCATCAAGTGCCCGCGCCGGGTGCTCTTCCGCTCGGAGCTGCCCAAGAACAACACGGGCAAGGTGCTGCGGCGCGAGCTGCGCGACGATGCGGCCCAGATCGTCGCGGGAGGAGACAGCGCATGATTTCAGCTCTCGTGCTCCTCAACGTGCAGCGCGAGGCGGTCAACTCGACTGCCCAGCAACTGCTCGAGATCCCGGGCGTGGCCGAGGTCTACTCCGTCACCGGCGAGTACGACCTGGTCGCCATCCTGCGCCTGCCGCGCTATGAAGACCTCGCCGGCGTCGTGACCGAGCGCATGATCAAGATTCCGACCATCACGCGCACGCACACGATGATGGCCTTCAAGGCCTACTCGCGCGAGGACCTCGAACAGGCGTGGGACATCGGCGTGAAGTAGCAGCGGTCGCGGCCATGAATGGCCGGCGCACGGTCGTGGCGGATCGCGGCCATGAATGGCCGGCGCAGGGGACGGCGGATAAATCCGCGCCGACGGCGCACCGCCGCCAGAGCCTTGCCTGCATGGTCCGTGCCCCCTCGCCTCCACGGAGGCGAGGGGTCGGGGGTGAAGACCCTAGCGGCCGAAGAGCCAGCCGCCGTTGACGTGTAGCACCTCGCCGGTTACGAACGAGGCGTCGTCTGAGGCGAGATAGTGGACCGCCGCGGCGATGTCGCGCGGGTGGCCGGGGCGGCGCATCGGCGTCTGGGCGACGGTGCGCGCCTCGCGCTCCGGGGTCATGCGGTCGCCGAAGAACTCGGTGTCGAGCACCATGCCGGGCGCCACGGCGTTCACGGTGATGCCCTCCGGGCCGAGATCGCCGGCCAGCGAGTAGGTCAGCCCCAACACTCCCGCCTTGGCCGCCGAGTACATCCCGCCGCCACCGCGCAGCGCCGCGATCGAGCTGATGTTGATGATCCGGCCGCCGGGGCGCCGCAGGTGCGGCAGCAGCGCGTGAACCATCAGATACGTGCCGACGAGGTTCGAGCCAAGGATGTCCCAGGCGTGGGCCGCCGCCTCGCGCAGCGGCGCGTCGCCAGGCACGCTGCTTACACCGCCCGCATTGTTGACCAGCACATCCACCGTCGGGCCGACCTCGCTCAATAGCCACTGGCGGAAGCCCTCGACCTCGTCCGGCACGCTCACATCGCAGCGATGCCACAGCACGGCGGCGTTCGGCGCCTCGGCCTGGAGCCGCTCCGCCGCGCGTGCCAGCACGTCGGCGCGGCGGCCCAGCAGCACGACGCGCTCGCCATCGGCCGCAAACGCGCCGGCAATCGCGCGGCCGATACCCGTCCCACCCCCAGTGACGACCACCACGCGGCGCTCGCGCTCGGATGTATCCTGAGTCATCATCTGTTCCCTCTATCTACACCCCCTCGGCCCCCAGCAGTTGGCGCGTGAGCTGGATGTGCCCCAGGTGCAGCGCGGTGTGGTCCACCGCGTGCAGCAGGCAATCACCCAGCGTCATCGGCTCGTCGCCAAACGGCCGGAACTCTGCTGGAGGCGTCACCTGGCGGGCCAGCGCATCGTCGGGGAGCGCGTCCAGTGTCGCATGGGCGTCGGCCAGCCAACGCTCGTAGCGTGGCACCAGATCGGCGAGCGTGCCCGCGGCACGAAACTCCGCCGGGCGGTCGCGGTCCAGTGAGCGGGCTCCGGCTATCGCCAGCGACCAGAACTCGCCAGCGCCGAGGATGTGCGTCGCCAGCGCATAGAGCGTGTTGGTCTCGGGCAGCGGCAGCGCGCGGTTGAGCGCGTCGTCGGGTAGCCCTTGTAGCTCGTCGAGCACGCCGCGCCCGAGCCTATCGAGCAGGTGCGCGATGCGCGCCGCCTGTCCCGCCATGACGATCACCTCCGTCTCGAACCGTGATCAGGACGATTGATACTGTTCCCCGCATGGTAGCATAGCGCGCCCGCGCGTTCCGATTCTCGTTCGTCCCGCGGCCCGGCGCTTGCATGTCTTGCGAATGCACGCGCTCTGATGCCACCTGCCTCACGCCTGCTCGATGGGGTACGCGGTGCGATCTGGCGGCATGGCACGCGGGCAGAACGCGAGCAGCAAGATGAGCGACACGACATCACAGCAAGATGCGCCGCGATCCGAGCAGCCGACGACACCGGAGCCGGGGATGCGGCCCTGGCAGCGCTTCTGCGGCGAGCTGCTGGGGACCTTCTTGCTCGTGCTCTGCCACGCCGGCGCGGCGACCGCCGCTAGGCTGCTGCTGCACGATGCCGGCGCGCCCAAGCTGTCCGCCGAGGTGGCATTCCTGGCGCTGGCCGACGGCTTCTCGCTCTTCGTCATCATCATGATCGTCGGCCGCATCTCTGGCGTGCTGATCAACCCGGCGATCACGCTCGGCCTGGCCTCCGCCGGGCGCTTCCCGCGCAACGAGGTCTGGTACTACATCGTCGCCGAGATGATCGGGGCTGTGCTCGGCGCGCTGCTGGTGCTCGGCCTCTACGGCCACGATGCCGTGAGCGTGGCGCGCCTGGGCGCGGTGATGCCCGGCCCGCATTTCTCTATCTGGCAGGCGGCGTTGGCCGAGGGAGTCGGTGCCTTCCTGCTGGTGCTGACGATCAGTGCTACCGCCGAGGACCCGCGCGCGCCGAGCGGCTGGGCGGGACTGGCGATCGGCCTGGCGCTGGGCGCCATCGTGTTCTTCGCCGAGCCGATCAGCGGCGCGGCAGTCAATCCGGCGCGGGCATTTGGCCCCGATCTGCTCGACGCGCTGCTGGGTGCGCGTGTGGACTGGGGCGCGTACCTGCTGGCCTACGCGCTGGCGCCGATCCTGGGGGCGATCGCGGCGGCGCAGCTCTACGGCCCGCTGGCGCGCCAGCCCACCGCCAAGCCCGCCCCAGAAGAATAACGAGGAACGCGAAGATCGCGAAGGCGAAGGGGATTTCCAGTGCGCCTACGAGAGTACTAACGCGTCCTCTGCGTCCTCTGCGGTTTCTCCCTCCTACTCCCTCTGCTCTGCCCTCCGTTCCCTCCGTTCCCTCCGTTCCCTCCGTTTCCTCTGTGGTGCATCCCTCTGCTCTCTCCTTCGCGTCCTTCACGTTCTCCGTCTCTCCCCCTCCGCGAAGCTCCGCGAACTCCGCGTTCCCCGCAGCCCTCACTACCGGCGGTTGTAGACCTGGACGCCCTGCGGGCCGGCGACATAGACGCGCTCGGTCATGCCGACGAAGAGGCCGCAGTCCACCACGCCGACGACGGCCTTGATGGCGGCGGCCAGCGGCTCCGGCTGGTAGATCGGCCCAAACGCGCAGTCGAGGATGTAGTTGCCGCCATCGGTGACGTAGGGGGCGGACGGTGCATCGGCAGGGGGCGGGCCGGCGGCCGGGCGCAGCGCCGGGCGCGCGCCGAGCGCCACCAGCCGGCCCGCTGTGTGGCGCCAGCCGAAAGGCGCGACCTCCACCGGCACGGGATGGGTGCTCGCCAGCACCGGCACGATCTTGGTCACGTCCACGATGATGATGCGGAAGCGGCTTGCCGCGGCGACCATCTTCTCGCGCAGCAGCGCGCCGCCGCGGCCCTTGATCAGATTGAGCTGCGGCAGCGTCACCTCGTCGGCCCCGTCAATGCTGCACGTGAGGAGCTGCACGTCGTCGAGCTGGGCGATGGGGATGCCGAGCGATTCCGCCTCGGCTTGCGTCTGGTCGCTGGTGGGCACGCCCGTCACGTGCAGCCCACCGCGGATGCGCTCGGCCAGCGCGCGCAGCATCAGCGAGGCGGTGCTGCCGCTGCCCAGGCCGATCACCGCACCATCGGGCACTGAATCCACCGCCGCGCGCGCCGCCTCCGCCTTCCACTGCATCTGCGCCTCAGTGCTCACCCCATCCTGGCTGCCCTGGCCCACGGCCTGCCCCGGCGTGGTGCCTGCGCTGCCCTGATCGCCGCCTGAGTCAAGCTCGCTCACGCTGCGCTCCCCTCGTTCTGTACCCAGCGCATTGCTCCGACCCTCCAAACCGTCACATCATCGGCACGGCGCGGCTCAGTCCAGGCCGTATCGCCTTGCCGGCGCGGATCTGGCGTGCCGCCGCACGGTCTTGCGCCGCGTCGTTGCGCAGCATGGGGAAGGGCCGGTGGAAGCGCCGGTCGAAATCACGCGCCCGCTCCTCGGTCACCTCGGCGCGTCGCTCGTGCGCTTTCGCAAGCACGTCGCGCTTCTCGGCGTCAGGCATCTCCGCGGCCAGCAGGTAGGCCAGCGTGAAATCCGGCTTGCCGCGCGCGGCATAGTGGCGCGCTCGCTCGGCGGCGTCCGCTCCCTGCGCCAGCGATTCACGTGCCAGCCCGACGAAGACCTCTTTGCACAGGGGCTGATACTGTCCGTTGAACTCCTCGCGCGGCTCCTGTTGCTCCAGTTGCTGCCGATCGTCTGCCATGCGCGTGCCCCCTCTCGTCACAAGGGGATTATACGCGCGGCGGCGCAGGCGCGTGCTGCTTTGGCATGTGACTTGGTATAGGAGAGGGTGAGGGAGGTCGCCCAGCGGTGGGCGCGGCGCCGTCAAGGTCAGGCGGCGCGGCCTCCCCGGTAAGGATTGCAGGAAACGCCGATGTTGAGTACCGCACCGTCGTCGCGCGCCGGCCGCGCCGATCGCGATGCGCTCGCCCGCTGGGCGACGCAGCCCCTGTCTCGGCCGCTCCCCACAGCCGCGGCGCGTCCATTCGTAGTCGCGCGCCCCAGCGCGCCGCGGGTCGTCGTCCGGCGCGCTGTCCCCCGTATCCACGGCGGGATGCTGCTGCCACTGCTGGTGGCGCTCTTCGCCGTGCTCAACGCGGGCGATCTGCTCAGCACGTTCATCGGGCTGGCAAGCGGCATGCGCGAGGGCAATCCGCTGATGAACATGCTGCTGGCGCAGTACGGCTTCGGCGCGTTGATCCTGTACAAAGTGGTGGTGATCGCCGCCGTCGGCGCGGGGGTGCTGTTTTTGAGCACCTTCCATCGCCGCATCGCCCACGTCACCATCTGGGTCTGCAACCTGCTGGTGCTCGGCGTCGTGGTCTCGAACCTGATGCAGTTCGTCATCGGCCGGTAAGGGGTTCACGGGGAACGCGGAGTTCGCGGAGGCTCACGGAGGACGCGGAGAACGGGAGAGAGACGGAGAACGTGCTGGGCGCCTGTGCTTGCTTGTGCGTTACTCTATGCCTGCCTGGCGGGCGCGCAGCGCGGCCTGCGCACGGTCCACCACCTGCAGCTTGCTGAAGATGTTCGAGACATGGTTGCTGACAGTCTTGGGACTCAGCACCAGCTCCCCGGCGATCTCGGCGTTGGTCTTGCCCACCGCGATCAGCGCCAGAATCTCGCGCTCGCGCTCAGTGAGATCGGGAAAGCTGCGTGCCGGCAGCACCGGCCGCATGTTGGCGAAGTACTGGACCATCCGCTGCGCCACCTGCGGGCTGAAGATCGCCTCGCCGTGCGCCGCCGCCGTGATCGCGCGCAGCACCTCGTCTTGATCGGCACCTTTGAGCAGATAGCCTCGGGCGCCCGCGCGCATCGCCGCAAAGACCGAATCGTCGTCCTCCAGCATCGTCAGTACCAGCACGCCAATGTGTGGGCTGGCCCGCAGGATGCGGCGCGTCGCCTCGATGCCGTTGAGGCCGGGCATATGCAGGTCCATCAAGATCAGGTCCGGCTGCAGCTCCAGCGCGCGGGCGCAGGCTTCCTCGCCGTCGGCGGCCTCGCCCACTACCTCGATATTCGGCACCGATGCCAGCAGCGCCCGTACCCCGCTGCGCACCATCGGATGGTCGTCGGCGATCAGCACGCGGATCCGCTCCATCGCTCGCTACTCTCCTATCTGCCCCAGCGGCAGTATTGCCCGCACGCGCACGCCACCCGGCGACCGCGGCTCGACAGCGCATGTGCCGCCAAGCTCCACCGCCCGCTCGCGCATCGCGGTGATGCCCACCCCCGCGCGCTGCTCTGGCGCCAGCCCCTTGCCGTCGTCGTCAACCTCGACTACCAGGGCCTCACCGTCTCGCGAGAGGTGGATGGCACACGTGCGCGCCTCGGCATGGCGCGTCACGTTCGCCAGTGCCTCCAGCGCGATGCGATAGGCGGCAAGCTCGACTGCCGCTGGCAGCGGCGCCAGTGTATCCGGCGCGTCCAGCGTCACGCGCAGGCCGTCGAGCTGGTAGTGCGACACGTACTCGCGCAGCGCCGAGACCAGCCCCAGCTCGTCCAGCGCGGGCGGGCGCAGATCGTAGACCAGCCGGCGGATGTCGGCGATCGCCGTTTGCGTCTGGGTCTTCAGCTCGCCGAGCAGCGCCTCCACCGCCGCTGGATCGCGCCCAAGCTGGTTCTGCGCCGCCGCGAGCTGAAAGGTCATGCTGGTGAGCGCCGAGCCGAGGCCGTCGTGCAGGTCGCGCCGCAGCCGGCGCCGCTCCTCCTCACGCGCGGTGATCAGGCGCGTGCGCGAGAGCCGCAGCTCCTGGTTCGTCTGGCGCAGCTCCGCCGTCAGTCGCGTGGCGTGGACGGCCACGCCCGCCTGACGCGCCAGGTCGTGCAGCAGGCGCAGGTCAGCCGGCGAGAAGGGCGTGCCCGGATCGCGCGTCGCCAGCACCAGCTCGCCGACCACCTCGGCCGCATAGACCATCGGCAGTCGCAGCAGCGTGCCACTGGGCGCGCCCCAAGCGGCGATCGGCACTTCGCCGTCGGCGTCGTCGCGCCGCAGCACCAGCGCGACGTAGGGCAGCTTCAGCGCCTGCGCCACCGTCTCGACCAGCACCGCCAGCACGGCATCAGGGGCCAGTGTCGCCTCCAGGCGCCTGCCGAGGCGCGAGATCACCGCGTATGGCTCGTCGCGCTGGCCGTATATCAGCCGGTTGACCGCACGTTGCAGGCGCTCGCGCAAGGGCTGGAACGCCACCGCGATGACACCCGTCGCCGCCAGCGAGATCAGCGCGTTGGCCCGCACCTGAAAGGCGACGCTGAGCGCGCCCACAATCGCGACGTAGAGCAGGATGACGCTGGCGGTCAGCGCGCCGTAGACCAGCGTGCGCTCGATGAGCACATCAACGTCGAAGAGATGCGAGCGCAGTACTGCAATGGCAATGGAGACGGGAATGAGCAAGATGCAGGCATATGCGACCGTCGTGCCTACCAGCGTGAGGATCATTGCCGCCGGCGCGGCGGTTGCCCGCACGGCGATGTTGAGGGCGGTCAGGACGACGAGGTATCCGCCCAACCCGGAGATGATGCCAAGCACGACCCACTTGGTCTGCTCGCGCTGGGCCATGCTCGAAACGCGGCGGTAGCGGTAACCCTGGGCGGAGAGAATCGTGCCCAGGATCGCGATGGGGACGATCAGTTGGAGTGCCACGGGCCACGCCCGCACATCGAAAGCGGAGAACGGGAAGAAGTAGTGCAGTGCTTGCTGTACCATCACGGCGAGCGCTACCCAGCGCATTGGGCGCGGCACAAAGCGCGCGTCAGGAAAAACGTACAGGAAGAGGATGAACGTCGCCGAGCCGAGATAATTCACCGCGGCGACCGGTAGCCGCCAGCCCGGATGCTCCAGTGAGAGTGGGTCCAGGGCGCCGGTGAACGCCGAAGCGCCGAACGTCACCAACGCGATGGAGGCAAGCAGTGCCATGCGATCGTCGGATCGCCGCCAGAAGAGCAAGGCGCCTACCAGCGCGAACACGCTGGCGAAGACGACATCGAGCGTCACGACATATGCGGCGTAGAAGCCCAGGGATAGCCCCGCGGCATGCAACGCACGCGCTCCAGCCGGTCCGAGCTGGCTGGTGCCGCACTCGACGGTCGTGCAGACGGTCTGCGCAAACGCAATCTGCGCGGGAATGCTCGCGAAGACAAGACCAAGAGAAATGGCCGCGACGATCAGCCAAGTCGTACGGGCGGCCACGAGCCATCGCCCGTGCAAGCGCATGTCGGCGGCGGACACGGCCGACATAGAGTGCGTGGCAACTGCCGTGGTGGGAGTAAGGCGGAGCCTCATCGGTGAGCTCCTGACGCGGTCACACCGCATCACCATTTCGCGCCCACTGCCGCCCTCCCTGTGAGCTTGAGTCGCTGGGCGGGGCAGCAGCGGCGCACTGAAGGCCCGCTGCTCATTCCTGACAGGAGAAGTGTGCTCAGGCCTTCAGTCTAGCACAGGACTTGCGCACCCCCTCAGTCGGACGGCGTCACGACGACGGTGCCCTGCATCCCCAGCAGAGCGTCGTCTTCGACATCGACGTACGAGAAGGTGCCCGCCTTCGTGAACGTTACCGCGAAGCTCTGGTTGCGCCCCGCATCGGGCGCGTAGAGCGGGCCGGAGTCCAAAAAGCTCGTGCCATCATAGTTGGCCGGATTGCCGCTGGGACTACCAAGAAACCAATCGGGGATCAGCGGCAGGGCCTGGCCGGCCAGGAACGTCACGCCGTGAATCTCGTTGATCGTGTCGTTAGCCCAGACTACTGCGTCGCCCACCCGCACGTGGACGGTGTGCGGGAAGTCGCGCATGACCGCCGCGTTGCGAAACACCACATTGCCGCAGGCTGCTGAGGTCGCACCATTGTCGGGCGCAACCCCTGTCGCGACGTTGATGAACCAGCCAGCGCTGGGAATGCGCAGCTGCCCAGGGCCGTTTGCATTGGGCGGCTCACTGAGGATGGTGGTGCTCGTCCCGCGCCCGTCGGATCCGGCGGTGATGCTGTTCAACGTGAAGGTCGGGGGAACGAATATCGAGCTGAAGAGTAAGCCGGACGTAGGAGCCGGCGCTCCGCAGACGCCCAGCAGGATCTGCACCGCATGCACGCTGCCCGGCTGCAGACCGGAGAGGGCGACCGTGACGGCAATCGTCGGCGTTGGAGAAGTACCCGTGCCGACGCCCTCCAGACGTGCGCCACCGGCCGCGCCGGAGCCACTGACCGCGTCGAGATTGGCGCTCGCTGCTTCCGGCGGACTGGCCCCGAGGGCGACGTGATGGACCTGGGTGCCATCGGGATTGGTGGTGGCACCCGGCTGTACGCTGCCCATAGCCCTTGCCCCGGCCGCCAGGTCAGCCGTCATCTGTGCTCGCGCTTGCCAGTCGTACTGCGCCTGCGTGAAGGGGTACGGAGTGCCGGCGGGTTGGACGATCACTACGCCCCGCATGCCCGAGACACTCAGGTCGAAGTAGACGTTGGCGCCGGGAGTCGTGAAGGTGAGCGCATAGGTGGTGCCTCCATGGGGGACGGCGTTGTCCCAGTTGTAACCCGCGGGAACCATGCGCCCCGAACTGGCGAGCGCGGTGACGCCATCGTAGCTGCTAGGGCCGCAGGGGCTGACGTCAATGTTGAGGGTAAAGACACACCGCGGCACGCAGGAGAGGTCCTCGCAGGTGCCTGCGAAGGTGACGCTGTGAATCTCGCCTGTGTTGAGCGTCCAGACGACGGTATCGCCGGCATCAATGGTGATCACGTGGGGGTAGTAGCCTTCGGCCTGGATTGCCTGGTTCGCTGTCTGGCCCCCAACGAGGACATGCCACGTGCTCGGCCCGGTTGACATGGGCTGCGCATGCACCGAAGCTATGACGGTGGTGGATGCAATGAGTAGGGCAGCCATTGCCCCGACGGCGAGCACGCCCCGCAGGGCCTCGCCTACCCGCTTCACGATTCTTAGCCCGCGCATCGGTTTGCTCCTCGATGTGGTCCCGTGGTCGGCGGCATAGCGCTAACCACATTGCGAGACAAGCTCGAATTACTCGGCGGACGGCACCGGTTGAAGGTCGCGGGTCTGCTTGTAGGAGAGCCGGCCGCGCGTGACGATGATGAGCAGCAGCGCCGCTACGCCAAAAGATCCGTAGACCACGATGCCTGGGTCCACGCCCTTGGGCAGGAGATAGGGCAGGATCACCGCCCCCGTGACGGCATCCAACGAGCTGTGGAGCAGGCCGATGATGAGCAGGCTACCTCTGGCGTTGTTGTAGACCCAGGCGGCGAGCACCCGGACGGGGACCGAAAACAGCACCAGCAGCTCGGCAAGGGCGATAGGATAGAGACTCGGTGACAACCTGCCATTCGTGATGGCATCTTTGACGAACAGCAGCGGCAAGTGGATGCCGCCGAAGCAGGGGGCGACCAGTAGGCTGGCCACCAGGGCGCCGTAGCGCGGCTGCAGGCGCGTGAACATGAAGCCGGTCCAGCCAGTCTCTTCCCACAGGTTGACCAACGCGGCCACCAGCACTACCTGAACCAGATAGCCAATCAGTGCCGGCCCCTGGTGCGGCAGTGCGCCGATGGGTGCGAAGCCAAAGACGACGGTGATCCCGACCAGCGCGACGACGAGCAGCCCGAAGAAGGCGATCAAATACCACTGGACACCCACGCGCCAGCGCACGTAGCGGCTGGCAAGGGCGCGAACGCCAGGCCGACCATCCACCAGGGCGGTGATGGTAAAGGCCGAGCCAGTCAGCCCGAGAACGGATACCAGCAAGATGAACAGTTCATAGGGCGGCGCGTCGAACGGCACGATGCCCAGCCCTTCGCGCGAGAGCAACGGGACGAGGAAGATCGTCCACGACACGGCATACGCCAGGATCAGGTACGCCAGGATCGGGTGACGCTCGATCCACTGTCTGAGCGCCGCTTTGGACTCCGGCCGCGGCGCTCTCTGTGCCGCGGCGGCTTGCGCGAGAGACGAGTTCGGGTACATGTGTCTCCTCCCCTGGCGGCGCGCTCGTCACGGAGCCAGCCGCCCTCGCATCGTCCCGTGCCTCGGGGTGCCGCGTGCGCGAGGCAGGCGGCACATGGCGTCGTCGGCGCGAGAAGCTCAGGTCGTCGCTCGACCTGCCGCAAGAATACCGTCGAGGAAGGGGAAAGTCATGAGCAGACTTCCCGTCGTGTCGGGAAGTTTCACCGGGAATCTTTCCCAGACGCCCGCTTACTGGCGAGGGGAGCGGGAACGGAGAACGCGAAGCAAGCGCGAAGAACGCGAAGCAAGAATGTGCTCCCAGTTCTCCTGGCGAGGCGGGCGTCGCCATGTCGCCACTACGGCTGGCCTGAGTAGGTGATGGGCGCGCGGGAGCGCGGGAGCGCGGGCGGCGTCTAGGCGACTGTGGCGGGGAACACCTCGGCCAGCGCGGCAGGGGCGTATTCGCGCAGCATCGCCGGGGTGAGTGCGTTGCCGCGGGCGATGGTGCCGTACAGCTCGCCGCTGCGGCGCAGGGTGCGCTCCTGGGTCGCCAGGTCGAGCGCGGCGAGGCCGAAGCGCGTCGTCCAGCCCTCGGCCCACTCGAAGTTATCCACCAGCGACCAGTGATAGTAGCCGCGCAGGTCCACGCCGCGCGCCAGTGCATTGTGCAGCGCCTTGACGGCGAGCGCGATCTGCCACGGTCGCAGGCGGTCGCTGGCATCCGAGACGCCGTTCTCGGTGACGTAGACCGGCTTGCCCAGCGCCGCCAGCCGCTCGGTCATGCGCACGAGACCCTGCGGATACACCTCGCCCCACGCGCCGGTAACGGGCGGATCGCCACGCGGCGCACCTTTCGCCACCTCGCGGCGGCCAAAGAGCTGCCCCGGCAGGCGTGGATCGAAGCGCACGAGGTCACGGTAGTAGAGATTGAGGCCCACCCAATCCGCCGTGCCGCGCGCCGCCGAGACATCGCCCCCGCCTGCGCCGAACGGGAACGCCACGCGACCGTTCTGGATGGCCTGGGGGAAGAATCCGTTGAAGGCGGCGTCGAGCGCGCGGGCGACCCAGCGGTCGGGCGCGAAGCCGGGGCGGGCGGGATCGAAGCTATTGATGTTCTGTGCCCAGCCGACCCGCGCCGCCGGCTGCACAGCATGGATCGCGTGGTAGGCGGCGGCGTGGGCGCGCGCGAGGCTGCCCTGCACGCGGGTGGCCGCCAAAAAGCCGCCGTGCCCCGGCGGCCAGTCGCCGACGACGTAGCCGACGATGGCGTAGACGTTCGGCTCGTTGATGGTACACCAGAAGTCGCATAGGTCGGCCAGGTGTTCCACGGCGAAGCGCACGTAGCGCGCGAAGCGCTCCGGCGCCTCGGACCAGAGGAACGCGCCGCGCTCCTCCAGCCAGAGCGGGTTGCTGAAGTGGTGCAGCGTCACCATCGGCTCGATGCCGCGCTCGCGCAAGCCGGCGAGCATCTGGCGGTAACGGGCGATCGCCGCGTCATCCCACTCGCCGGGGCGCGGCTCGATACGGCTCCATTCGAGCGAGAGGCGCAGGCCGTTGAGGCCAAGCCGCTGGGCCAGATCGAAGTCGCGCTCGGCGTTGCGCCACCAGTCGCAGGCTAACCCGCTGCGCTCGCCGGACTTGATGTGCCCGGCCTGCTCCCAGGCGTACCACGAGTTGTTGGTGTTGTCGCCCTCGTACTGGTGCGCCGCGGTCGCCACGCCCCAGCGGAAGCCATCCGGGAACGCCAGTTGCATCGCCTGCTCCTCGGCCATCACGCGCTCCCTCTCGTGCCGTGCCACCGTCAGGTTTGCGGCCAGTATAACATCTGCCGGTGCGCCCACCAGCCGGCGTGGAGCGGGCACAGGCACGCGCGCACGAAGAACCCCCTCCCCATGAATGGGAAGGGGGCTGAACGGTGCGAGTGTGCTTGCGGTCTGGCATGTGGGCGTCCGGTGGACGCCCCTACACACATCTTCTCCGCGTCCTCCGCGAATCTCCGCGAGCTCCGCGTTCACCGTTCCTGAACGGTGGGTGAGGACTCACAGCGGGTGTAGCGCGATGAAGAGCGGTGCCAGCACTAGCGTGATGGTGGCGAGCAGCTTGATGACGATGTGCAGCGACGGACCGGCGGTATCCTTGAAAGGGTCGCCGACGGTATCGCCGACCACGCTGGCCTCGTGCGCCGGGGTACCCTTGCCCAGCACGTTGCCGTTCTCGTCCTTCAGGTAGCCCGCCTCGATGTACTTCTTGGCGTTGTCCCATGCGCCGCCGCCGTTGTTCATCACCAGCGCCATCATGATGCCGCCGATGGTGCCCACCATGAGCACCGCCGCGGCCGCATACGGGCCGAGGATGACGCCGACCAGAATCGGCGTCGCCACCACCAGGACGCCCGGCGCCACCATCTGGCGCAGCGCGGCGCCGGTCGAGATCGCCACACAGCGCGCGTAGTCGGGCTTGGCGGTGCCCTCCATGATCTTGGGATTGGCCTTGAACTGGCGCCGCACCTCTTCGATCATGCCCTGTGCCGCGTTGCCCACTGCGCGGATCGCCAGCGAGCTGAAGAGGAAGATCAGCATCGCGCCGATCAATGCGGCGATGAAGATCGGCGGGTTCGCCAGGTTCACCACGTACGCGGTCGCTTGCGCGGCCTTGGGGGTGGCTTGGTAGATGACGTCGAGGAACGCGGCGAAAAGCAGGAAGGCCGCCAGCGCCGCCGAGCCGATACCATAGCCCTTGGTCAGCGCCTTGGTGGTGTTGCCCACGCCATCGAGCGCGTCGGTGATCTCGCGCACCTGCTCCGGCGCGCCGCTCATCTCGACGATGCCGCCGGCATTGTCGGTGATCGGGCCGAAGGTATCCATCGCCAGGATGTAGCCGGCACTCATCAGCATGCCCATCGTGGCGACGGCCGTGCCGTAGATGCCGCCGATGCTGACCAGCCCATGGCTACCGAGGCCCGCGAGCGTGCCGAGCCAGTACGAGGCGCCGAGCGCCACACAGATCGCCAGCACAGGCAGCGCGGTGTTCTCGAAGCCGACCGCCAGGCCGGAGATGATCGTCGTGGCCGGGCCGGTCTTGCTCGCCTCGGCGATCTCCTTCACGGGGCGGTACGAGGTGGCGGTGTAGTACTGCGTAATGTAGACGAAGGCGATGCTGTTGGCAATGCCAATCAGGCCGGCGATGCCGAACGCCCACCAGTGCGTGTTGGTTGGGGAGAGGAGGAAGTACGACGCGATGAAGACGCCGACCGCGGAGAGCGCGGCGGTGACGTAGTAACCCTTATTGAGCTGGCCCATCGCGATCTCGCTGGGATCTTTGCCACCGGCCTGACCCGGCTCGCGAACCCCCGACTTGCGCACGACCGCCAGACCAATCAGTGAGGCGATGATACCCAGACCCACCACGACCAGCGGAAAGATGACCCAACCGAGACTCCCGGCCACCGTGACGCCGATAGCCGTCGCCACCGCCGCGCCCAGGATCATCGCGCCGATGTTCTCAGCGGCGGTGGACTCGAAGATGTCGGCGCCGCGACCGGCGCAGTCGCCGACGTTATCGCCCACCAGGTCGGCGATGACCGCAGGATTGCGTGGGTCGTCCTCCGGGATGCCAGCCTCGACCTTGCCCACCAGGTCGGCGCCCACGTCGGCCGCCTTGGTATAGATGCCACCGCCGAGCTGCGCGAAGAGCGCCACGAAGCTCGCGCCGAAGCCGAAGCCGACGATCGTCGCCGGCGTCGCCACGCTCATGTGCGCACTCTGAGCGCCGCCGAAGAGCAGGTAGACGACCGTCACGCCAAGCAGCGAGAGGGCGATCACGAAGAAGCCGGAAACCGCGCCGCCGCGCAGCGAGACGGTCAGCGCGTCGCCCAGCCCCCGGCGTGCGGCGCTCGCCACGCGGATGTTGGAGCGCACGGCGGCCTGCATGCCGATGTAGCCCGAGACGCCGGAGCAGAAGGCACCGATGGCGAAGGCAATCGCGGTCTTGATGGCGATGCCCAGCGGGCTATCGCCGGTCTCCACGTTCTTGCCACTGAGCAGCGCGAGCAGCGCGCCGATCACGATCGCCGCGACCACGGCCAGCGCGGCAATCGTCTTATACTGGCGGCCGAGGTAGGCCTGCGCGCCGGTGAAGATGGCGTCGGAGACCTCGCGCATTTCTTTGGTGCCCGTATCCTGTCGCAGCACCCAACGAATCAAATAGATGGCGACCCCAATCGCCAGGATGCTGGCGCCGATGGGGACGACCAGCCACCACAAAATGTTCACGGGACTCTTGCCCTCCTACATCATCGCGACGCTCCCGGCGACGCTTCGAGCACGCTGCGCTGCGTTGTGGCAGAGCCGCGAACATACCGCGCGCCAGCCGGCGCCGCACCCGTCAGGCGTCGCGCTCGCGCACGAGCGAAACCGCGAACGCCGGAGGGGAAGCTGCGCCGGCTGGCCGACAAATGGATGCGCATATCAGGGGGAAACCTGTGCGACGCGGAAAGCCGCCCACGTGTCGTGCAGGTGTCGCAGACGCTCCCATGCCCGCAGGCATGATGCCACGAGTGTAGCATAGCGCCTGCGCGTTGGCAACAAGCGGAGAACGGGAGAATTGGGCGCGCCAAGAGGCAAGGCGCGCCCTCCGGTTGGCTACACGAACGGCTGCGTCTATGCAGCCGCCGTATCGCCTGCCTATATGGCGTGCCGGCGCGTTAGCGCGGCAGCTTGGAGCCGGGGATGGGCAGCGGCGTGCTGCGATGGAACGACGACTCGCCGCGCGAGGTTGGTCTGCCGTGACCATTGGAGCTGCCGGGATCAGAGCCTTCATCGGGGGGCGTGCCGCTGTCAGGCGCGCGATACGGCTCCTGCGGGGCACGATAGGGTTCAGGGGTGCGATACGGCTCCGGCGCGCGGTAAGGCTCCGGCGCGCGATACGGCGGCTCAGAGGAGCGATATGGCTCCGGCGCGCGGTAGGGGCGGTAGCTGTCGCGTCCCGGCTGCCCGGCGCCGGCCCCCGGCCCACCGGCCAGTCCCTGGTGCTCCAGCAGCTCGGAGCGCACGATGACTACCTCCGGCGGCGCGCTGATGCCGAGCTTGACCCGCTCGCCCTCCACCGCCAGCACGTGGATAGTGATCACCCCATTGAGCACGATGGCTTCGCCGGCTTTGCGTCGTAGCACTAACATTCTCGTCAACCCCCTCCTCACGCAGGATGCGCGGTTGGCTGCCGCGTCCAGCGAGATGGCAATAAGTGCAGCCTCTCCCCGGTCCATGTGGGGAGAGTCCTCGCCCGCCACCTGGCCCGCAGGCGGGGGCAACTGGTCCTCCTCATGAGGTGCGGCGTGGGAGTGTCCGGGAACTGGCTCTCACAGCGCCTGCGCTCATCATCTTGTCATATATAGAACGCAGACGTATCGCAAGAGTACCAGCGACCGCGGATTCTCACCCGTCCGCGCCAGCGTGCGTCGTAGCGCGGCGCGAGCGGCCAGGCGCGCGAGCGGAGCCGCGCCCCCACGGCCGTCGCATCCCTGTCGATCGGTGCCTCCCTCGCGATGACGAGCGCCGTCCGCCATCAGCAGGCGGGCGGCAAAAGCGGCCTCTGGGGATAGTGGTAGAACAGCGGCCTGCGCGATGTCACCATCGGTGCGGCCTGATCGCGGCAAATCCATTCCGCGCCCAGCCCGCAGGCACATGGGCAAAGTCCCATGCTCTCTACACTCTGATACGTTACTTGGCCATTAGAGTAACGCGCCTGCCCGCTCCTGTCAACACACTTCCACTGCTGTGCTACCAGTGTGCGTATTCGCGGCAGCACAGCCCGCCTGCCGCTGCCACGCGCTGTCGCGTGCGCTAGCCTCGCGGCGGATGCTCTTGGCCGATGCCATCTGCCAGCGCATCTGGCTGGAGGCGCATGGCGGCGTCCTCGACCGCACTCAGCAGCTCGTCCAGCTCAAATGGCTTGGCGATCACCGGCGCACCAAAGCGATCCAGCAGCGCGTGATCCTCGGTGGTGATGGTGTCTTGATTGGCCGTCACGACCAGGAAGCGATGCCGCCGGGCAAGCGCCTCATCCACCTCGATCGTGCGCAGCAGCCGCATGCCGTCCATTACCGGCATGCGCAGATCCAGCAGCGTCACCAGCGGCTCAACGCTCTCGCGCAGAATGCCGAGCGCCATCAGCCCGTTGCCGGCCTCCAGCACGGTGTAGTCCTCGTCTTCGAGCACCGCGCGCAGCGTCTGGCGTATCGCCGCGTCGTCGTCCACGATCAGCACCCGCACGTTCCGCTCTCCCACCACGATACACACCTGCCTCGCGTTCCCAGCGCCCGGCGCGGCGACGGATTACGCCACGCGCCGCGCAGCGCGCCACCGGTGACGCGCACTGGCTCCCTATGGGTCTAACGGGTCGCGCCTTGAGGCATAACAGCGCGCGGCCGAATAGTCGCGCCATGGGGCAGCAAGATCGCTGCCACTCGGACGCCGAAATCGGGCGTGGCAAGAATGCCGCTCGCGGCGCTGAATATGCCGGCGCACAAGGAGACCGATCGCGGCGCAGAATCGCCGGCGCACGATGACGGCCGGCTGATGCCTGAAGCCGCACCCTTCGATGCGCATGTTCTGCTTTGCTATGCTTTGGAAGGTGTCGCGATGTGGTTGCCCGGCGCACCCAGCACCCAGCAGGGACGCGCGCTCGCGGTACCCGCCGCGGGACGGTGTGCGACGCCGGCTCGCCCGCACACATTCGCTCGCTCACCACGTGTGCCGCTTCCGCGTTCACCACGGCGCCCAGCGCCGACGAGGAGATTCGTATGCCCACGTCTCAAGGCCAGAGAAAGCGCCCCGAGCTTGCCTTCACCACCAGCGATGCCCGTATCGCCGAGCTGCTGCAGCGCATGAACGAGGTCGCCGATCTGGGTGCGCTTGGCGCGCTCGGCGCCTGGGACCAGAACACCGCGCTGCCCGATGACGCCGGCGAGATGCGCGCTTACCAGCTCGCCACGCTGCAAGGGGTGCTGCACGACCGCTGGACCGATCAACGCGTCGGCCAGTTGGTGCAGGAGCTGGAGGAACCGGTGCGCAGCGCACCCTTCACCGATCTCGACCGCGGTCTGGTGCGCGAGGTCAAGCGCGCCTACGACCACCAGACCAAGCTGCCCAAAGGGCTGGTGGAGGAGATGGCGCGTGTGGAGGCCAACGCATTCGAGGCGTGGCGTCGCGCCCGCGAGAACAGCGACTTTTTGGGCTTCGCACCGTGGCTGACCAAAATCGTGGGCTTGCAGCGCGAGGTTGCCGATCGCCTGGGCTATAAGGGGGTGCGCTACGACGCCCTGCTCGACCTCTATGAGCCGGAAATGACGGTGGCGAAGCTGGACCCGCTGTTTGCCACGGTGCGCGAGGTCAGCACGTCACTACTGCGCCGCATCCAGCAGAGCGGCCGCGAGGTGAACGACACACCGCTGCACGGCAACTTCCCCCGTGACAAGCAGCTCGCGCTGGCCGACAAGGTGTTGCGGGCGATGGGCTACGACTTCAAGCGCGGCGGCGTTGCCGTCTCGCCACATCCCTTCACCACCAGCTTCGGCGCGCCCTATGACGTGCGTGTGACGGTGCGGCCCGACGAACACTTCATGCAGGCCTCGCTGATGGCGGCGATCCACGAGGGCGGGCATGCGGTCTACGAGCAGGGTGGCGCGCCGGTGCTGGCGCGCACGCCGCTCGCCGGGGGCGCCTCGCTGGGCGTGCACGAGTCACAGTCGCGGCTGTGGGAGAACGGCATCGGGCGCTCGCTGGGCTTCTGGCAGGGGCAGTATCACCTCGTGCGCGAGGTCTTCCCGGAGCAGTACGCCGGCGTGGACGTGACCGACTTCTGGCGCGCGCTCAACAAGGTGCAGCCGAGCCTGATCCGCGTCGAGGCCGACGAGGTGACCTACAACCTGCACATCATCATCCGCTACGAGCTGGAGAAGGGGCTGGTGGACGGCGGCATCGCGGTGGACGAGCTACCCAAGCTGTGGAACGACAAGTACGAGCAGTATCTGGGTATCCGCCCGCCCAACGCCGCCGAGGGCGTGCTGCAAGACATCCACTGGACCAGCGGCTTCGGCTACTTCCCGACCTATACGCTCGGCAACCTCTACGGCGCGCAGATCTACACTACGCTGCGCAAGGACTTCCCCGATTTCGCCGGCCGGCTGGCCTCCGGCGACACCAATTTCGCCTGGGCGTGGCTGGGCGAGCACCTCTACGAGTACGGCTCGGCCTTCCTGCCCGACGAACTTCTTGAGCGTGTCACCGGCGAGCAGCCCAGCCCCAAGTACTTCGCGCAGTACCTCACCACCAAGTTCGAGGAGGTCTACGACTTGCCGTCGGTTGGCTGATATAAGGGATCGCGGCCATGAATGGCCGGCGCACGTCACGGCGGGCTGAAGCCCCGGAGAGCGGCAACGTCCGGACTTCAGCCCCTCGTTCGTACTCGGGCTCTTGAGAGCCGAGGCACTCTACTTGCTCGGCTGGTTCTCGGTTGCCTGCTCCGGCGCTTCGCCCGCCGCATGCTCGGCCTCGGCGACGGAGGTGACGATCATCTGGGGGTCCACCGATTCGGGCAGCGGGTTGCCCTTGCCCACCGGCTGGCCCAGTAGGTCTTGCAATTGCAGCGCGTTGACGATGCTGTAGTTCCTCGCGTTGTTATTGGTCACCACGTGGACGCTGCCGCCGCGGCCCATCTGCTCGGCGATGCCCTCCACCTTCTCGGCCCACGGCAGCAGCTCCTGGGCGGAGTAGAGGTAATCGAAGCGCTGGCGGCTGCTCTCGAGATTCTTGCCGTACCACATCTTGGCGTTGCGCCCGTGGAAGCGCACCATCGCGAAGCGCGGATCGGTGACCATCTGCACCGGCGGCACCGATCCGCTGCCGATCTGCGGCTCGTCCACCATCACGTAGGCCAGATCGTGGTCGGTAAGCAGGGCGCGCGTCTCGTCGAGCTGGCGACCCTCCAGCCAGGCGCGCTGGCGGAACTCGACGGCGATGGTGTCGTCGGGCAGCAGCTCGCGCACGGTGCTGAAGTACTCGGCGTTCTCCTCAGTGGGCTTGAACCACGGCGGGAACTGGAAGAGGATCGCGCCCATCTTGCCGGCGGTGCGCAGCGGCTGGATCATCTCGCTGAACTTGGCGAAGGTGTCGGCGCTGGGCGACTGCGGCTCGCCCTGTTCGTCGCGGTGGTGCCAGGTCATCTCACCATAGGCCTTGACGTCGAAGACGAAGCCTGGCGGCGTGCGCTCGGCCCACATCTGGAAGTTGCGCGTTGGCTGCAGGTGGTAGAAGGTCGAGTCCACCTCGACCATATCGAAGTATTGCGCGTAGTAGCTGATGCGCTGCGACTTCATCGCCGCCTTATTGTATTCCGGGGGATAGAATGGCTCGTGGTCGGTCCAGCTCGCCGTGCCCACGCGAATCGTCGCCGTCTCCATCGCTCGCTGCCCCGCCTTTCTCTGCTGCCCCGCCGCGGCCACGAATGACCGGTGCAGGGATGTATCCCCGTCGCGGCTCTGAAGAGCCGGCGCAGGGACGAGGGGCGTAAACGCCTCGTGTGCCAACCGCACGGTGGGATGCGACACGATCGCTTTCCCGTACGCACAGTCTCGCACAACGCGAGCCGCTTATGCGCACCGCCCGCGCTTCGGATCACCATTCTCTCGCGCGTCGAGGAGAACGGTTGGCAACTCGCAGTGCGCGGTCAGCGCTGTTTGGGCCTACACGCGAGCGTAGATCTGCTGCAAGATGAGCGGGTCGCGAATCTCGGCATCGCGCGCCAGCAGCAGCACCTTGGAGACAATCTCGGCGGTCTTGGGGTCGTCGTCGGTGAAGGGCAGGAAGAGCCGCCCCCGGTGCTGGGCCTGCACCGGCACAATACAGATCGCGCCGCCCGGCAGGCGATGCACGGTCCCGCTGCCCAGGTGCAGCGCGTACTCGCCCAGCTCCCCCTGGATTCGGACATGCGCACCCTGCCGGTGGCCTTGCCCTTGTGTCCCGTTCGCACCTTCTGGCGCGCCATCAGACGGTAGTTGGACGTTGGTGATGCCCAGCGCCGCCGTCACCTCGCGGATCAGCGCCGCACGCATCTCGACGGTTGAGGCGCTGGCCTCCGGGTCCACGCCGCCGCGATGGGCAACGCTCACCACCAGGTCCAGGTCGCGCATCGCTTCGCTGAAGACCACCGGCGCTACCGCTTCCAGCGGCATTGGCCCTGCTGCGACTCCGTCGCCGTCTCGGCCGTTGCCCGCCGCGTGGAAATAGACGCCCTCGATGGTGAGGCCCTCCACGTCGATCGGTGTGCCCCCGCCGTAGACGAACTCGACCGACGCCGTGATACCGCGCCCGTGGAAGGTGCGCGTCGCGCCCGCATCTTCGACGCTCGTCACCCAGCCGCGCTGCCCCAGCAGCGCCATCCCCTGTCGCGGCTGAATCTGGTGGCCGGCGTAGCGGCGCGAGAGCACCGCATCTACGCCCTGCCCGATCTGCCCATCGCGCCGCTCAGCCTCAGTCAGCACGTACAGCTCGCGGAAGGCCTGCTTGAACGGCTGGATGCGCTCGGCGGCGAAGCACTCGCGCTGCCACTGGCTCCAGGCGCCGGAACGATACAGGTCGTAGGCATGGGCGATGCGCAGCGGCGCGCCCGCAGGTACGGGAATATCCTCCCCACTCGATGAGCGCAGCACGAGCGTGCCGCCGTCCTCGACCGGATAGCCCATAATCGGCGGTGTCTCCGACTCAGCGGACGCGGAATCAGACGACCCAGCCGGCGTGACGGGGCTGACCACGCCGACGAAGACGAGCTGCTCTAGCAGTGGCGCGAGCAGCGGATGGCCGAGCAGCGCGCGCAGCTCCTCGGCGGGGAACGTCTCCTCGCGGCACATCGCCTGCTCCAGCGCCAGGCGCATCCTGGCGCGCTGCTGCTCCAGCGACTTGGCCCGCTCGCGCAGCGCGATCACCTCCGGGTCCTGCTTCAGCCGACCGGGGATCGCCTTGAGCAGCCGAGTGCCGCGCGCCACGTCAAGATGGGGCTGGCCGAGCGCGTCGAGCCGCAGCGTGAGCGTGACGTCGCCGCGCATCAGGTGGATCGCGCCCTCGCGCAGGTCGGCCGCCGCGCGCAGCTCCATCGCCCATTGGAAGCGTTGCGCGTCGGGGTAGCCGGCGGTGCGTGCCAGATTCTCCAGCCCGATGCGCGCCCCTTTCTGGTCGCCCTCGCGCCGCTGAGCGCCGAAGCCGCGCGCCGTGCGGATGAACTCCTGCAAGACCTGATAGCGGCCCAGCAGCGCCCGCTCGTGGGCCTGCTTGCCCCTGGGAAGCGGCAGCAGCCCCAGCGCGCAGGCGGCGTCGCGGTTGCGCTTGCTGGTGATGCGCGTGGTGAGCGTATTTTCGTCTACGGTGCCTAACATCGCGTCGGCGAAGAGCCGCGCGCGGGCGTGACCGGTGCCTGAGGAGGAGTACTTCGCCGCCTGATAGACCGCCTCCCAGCGGGCGGCGCCCAGCCGCGTGTAGACGCGCTGGAACCAGGCCACATCCACCGCGCCGTCGTAGAGGTCGTCGCCGGAGAGCGGCGTGCGCTCGCCGATGCGCGCCTCCCACTCCTGGCGCACCGCCGCGTCCATCGCCCAGTTGCGGTCTTTGGTGTGGGCATGGACCCACCAGACCGCCTCGGCGAAGCCCGCCCAGCCGAGCACGTGCTCGACGTGCCAAGCCCACTGGGGCGCGTAGACCGCCGCCTCGATCAGCCGCTGCTGGGGGATGTTTGCGCCCGCGAGCAGCGTTTTCAGGTGTTGCCGCGTGTCGTCGGGGGCTGGGAAGCTCACGCGCAGCAGGTGGCCAAGCGCCTCGGCCTTGCTCGGCTCGCCGTAGCCGTAGTAGGCGCCACGGCTCAAAGGATCGCTGCCCAGCACGCGCAACAGCGCGACGAACCAGGAGGCGCCGATCACCGAGCGAAGGCTGCACGCGGCGGGTGTCGCGGCGGTGGGCATGGCGCCGCGTGCCAGCTCGACCTCCAGCACGCGCCGCGCGCAGCGGGCGTAGATCTCGCAGGCGATGGGATACTCCGCCAGCAGCGGATGGGGCTTGCGCGACGAGAAGTCGCGCAGCTCGTCGAAGCTTGTCTGCCGATACTCGCTCTGCGGGCGCGGCCCCACGAACTGGTAGACGAGATCGGTCTCGTTGGCCGCCCCCGCGCGGTAGGCGGCGAGCGTCTCGGCGGCGGTGGGCCGGTAGCGCAGATGCGGCTGAGGCAGGGTCGCGCTCCAGCGCAGCAGCCGCCACAGGCGCGACACCTGGGCGTCCGCCCACGCGGCGCGATGCAGCTCGCGATGGGTTCTGGCAAGCGCCACGGCCCGCTGCAGCTTCTGGTACTGGCGGTAAGGACGCCGAGAGAAGTCCTCCTGCTCGCGCAGCTCGCGCTCAGGAATCTCGGTCAGCACCGTCTCCAGATGGTCGAGGATGAAATCGGCCGCTCGTGTCGCGGCGGCAGGGTCAGATGCGGAAGCGAGACGCACGAGCCACCAGCAGAGCTTCTCCAGCAGGCCTGGATAGCGCAGCGAGAGGCGCGGCCCCGCGGAAGCATCGGGGTTGTCAGGGGAATTGGCGTCCGATGTGTTAGGGCCATTCGGGGACTCAGAGGCATCGTCGGCGATGCCCATCTCGGCGAGGAAGGCGCGCGTCTCGTCGGCGCCGCGGCGGTAGATCTGGACCAGCATGCGCAGCAGATCCAGACCATCCTCGTCGCGCAGCGCCGCTCCACGCGCTGCCGCCCAGTCTCGCCACAGGTCAGCGAACGGCAGGCGCGCCACATCCTGTTCGGTCGCCAGCTTGGCGTCCGGCGAGGGAAAGTAGTAGACATCGCTGCCCAGTGGCGCCTCCTGTTTGCCCATGTACGTCTCGCGGACGTAGGCATCGCCGCGATGCTCGTGAATCAGCGCGTCCAGAGCCAGCAGCCCCGTGATCGCAGCCGGCGAGGTCCAGGCGTGCGGGCGCGGTTGGGGCGCGGGCAGTGCGCTGCAATCGGCGGGATCGATGAGACCGAGCGCGTTCTCCAGCGTGGGCACTGCGTAGTTGCCTTCAAGGATTGGCGCGAGCAGAGCCTTCTCGGCAGCGGTCAGATCGCCGCGGCGCTGGCGATAATCGGCGGCCAGCGTGGCGCATGCGGAGTGTCCGCGGCCGTCCTCGTGCAGCAGGCGCAGCGCTTCGAGGCCGGCCAGCCGCTGCTGCTCACTCGCATTCGAGGCCATCAGACGCTCGGCGCTCGCCAGCACCAACTCATCCGGCTGTGTCAGTAAGAGTCTGAGCACGCCCCGGCGCAGTTCCTCAGACTTGCGGCCAAGCAGCGCTTCCAGTATCGGGGCCTCGCGCTGCTGGATTGGCACCTGGCTCAGGACCTTGAGCGCCCTGTGGCTGACCCAACTGCTGCGATCCTTGAGGAGACCGAAGAGCGCCGTGCGCACCTCGGGATCGGCGAGACCGCAGGTCGCCAGGTGGTCTATCGTGCGCGAGCGTCCATGCGCGCTGAACATGCCCAGGTGTGGTATCAGCCGCTTGGGATCGCGCTCGCCGAGGTAGTCCAGCAGCAGATCGGCGACGCGCTCACGGTCGAGCGAGGGAGCCGGTGCGTTCCACAGCAGCGGCTGGGGCTGGGGCTGGGGCTGGGTTGGTGCCGCCTTCTTGGGCACGCGCGGCAGCCGGGGCAGCAGCGCCTCGATGCGCTCGAAGACACCGGCCACTGCGCGGCGCAGGTGCTCGCCACGATCCCAGCCGACATAGGAGCCAGGATCAAATCGGAGGCCGCCGCAAGCCTGGGCGGCGACGCGCGCATCTGGGTCGCCGAGCGCGCGCAGCAGCAGCGGGATCGCCTCCGGTATGTGCGCGCCGGCAAGTAGCCGCGCCGCCGCATAGCGACGCGCGACCGCCGCATCGTCGAGCAGACGCTCGGCCAGCGGCAGGGCGGCGTAGATGTCGTCACAGGCGGTGGCCCACAGCGCGAGATAGGCCTCTTCGCCGCTCACACTGCCATCCTCCAGTGCTGCCCGTCGTGCGTCTGGATCACCCAGCATCGTGTGCAGCATGCGCAGCGCGCGGCTCACCGCCGGCGCCTGGCTGGAATCCCAGGTCGTATCAAGCCAGCCGTTTACCACGTAGGTGACGGCGCTGAACCGCACGAGGTTCTGATCGAGGATCGTCCCCAGCAGCTGGCGCAGCGCCTCCGGGCGCGCCACATCGAGCGCCTCCAGGATTATCTGGCGCACGCCCTCCTCGCGCTGAGCGCCGAGCAACAGGCGTTCGACACATGCCCAGCCGTCGGGCCGCGCGGCGGCGAGCAGCGCGACGGGGATGTGACGGCCAAACGTCCCGATCTCGTCTTCACCCCGCGCCGAGCGCAGCAGGATGTCGAAGACTTCGTCTCCATGCACTGGATCGGCATCGATGGCGGCGGCGAAGAGCAAGCCAAACTGATTGCCGCCATGTCCCTGCAGGTACGCGGCGTGGTGCGCTAGCCAGACGAGATCGTCGTGAGGGCCAACGTTCCCTACGAGTCCTAACAGCCAGATGCCGCGCGCCTCCAAGGTAGCATCGGGGCGGTGCGACGCGCGAAAGAACGCCGGGCGATAATAGATCTGGCGGGTGAAGGGCACGCTGCGCAGGTAGACCCAGCCGCGCTCGACAGCCTCCGCCAAGCTGAGAAAGAAGGCACCGAAGATCTGCGTGCGCTCCTGTGGCGTGAGGTCCTCGATCTGAGCGAGCGCGCGCATCTTCAGCCCCTGCCGCGCCCCCTGGCCCGCGTAATCCGTCGGCAGCGGCTGGCCCTGCGCGTCGCGGTACAGTAGCCCGTACGCGATTGGGCGCAGCGGCTCGGGGAGTGCGCCCACCGCCTGGACCCGCCGCCGCTCGTCGCTCCTATACCCGCGTTGGTCCTGCAGCGCCTTGGCCTGTTCGGGAGTCAGCATGGCATCAGCCTCCGATCAGCGCGACCAGCCGAACGAAGAGCAGGTGGCTGCCCTCGTGGAGCATAACCGGAGCGTCCAGCGTCTGGATTGGCTGGCCATCTACGAAGACGAGGTAGAGGCGATCCTCGAAGGCCTGGAGCGCGGTTGCCACGGCCTCGGCTGCGTCTATCGTCACCTCTTCGCCCGTGCCCCTTGTTCCCTCGTCGCCAGCGTTGGCATCTCGTGTCCCGCCCATGTCAATCTTGCCGCGCTCGGCGCCGCGCGCGATCTCGTCGGGCAACAGCACGCGTGTGAGCCGCCACTGCTCCTGCCGCTCGCCGAAGGCCGCGGCCTCGCGCGCCACCACGGCGGCCAGCAGCGCGCGCAGGCGCAGGCTCACGTCCGCCGCCTGTGTCGCAGCAGAGGGTGCGGCGGGCGGCTCCAGGGCCATCTCCCATTGGGGCAGAAATGGCCGCCGCTGGCCGAGGACCTTGGCCTCGACGACGATGGTGATGTTGGGGCTGGGTGTGAGGGCTGAGGGCATACGGGCATCTCCTGGTAGGACTACGTGGCGCGGGCGCGGTGGAAAGGAGCCGGCGCCCCGCCTCTGCGCGCCCATTCTCGCACCGACTCCCTGGATCGGCAACCGGGAGGGTGACAGACCGCGTGAGGTGCAGAGAGGTCCGCGTGCCCATCCTAATAGCCCCGATTACCCTTAAGGTTCCTCCACGCTCCCTCTGCGTCCTCTGCGTCCTCTGCGGTTTCTTACTTCTGTTCCTACTCCGCGTCGGCGGGACGCACCAAGCCGCAGCGCCAGGCGATGGCGGTGGCCTGCGCGCGGTCGGCGGCGTTGAGCTTGGCGAGGATGCTCGAAACGTGGTTGCGCACGGTGCCCTCGGCCAGCGCCAGCCGGTCGCCGATCGCCGCATTGCTCAGTCCGCTCGCCAGCAGCCGCAGCACCTCGCGCTCGCGCTCGCTCAGCCCGAACGCCTCCGGCGCGGCTGGCGGCGCGCCCTCGCGCACGAAGGCGAAGACCCTGGCGGCGACCGCAGGGTCCACGTGCGTGCGGCCCGCGACCACCCCCTCGACCGCCGCGATCTGCTCCTCACGGCGCGAGTCCTTGAGCAGATAACCCGCGGCTCCGGCGCGCACGGCGTCGTAGACCCATTCGTCGTCGTCGTAGGTGGTCAACACCAGCACCGGCACCTGCGGCAGCAGCCGGCGCAGCTCGCGGGTGGCCTGCACGCCGTTCATGCCCGGCATCTTGAGGTCCATCAGCACCATGTCCAGGTCTGGCCGCAGCGTCTCGGCCAGCCGCAACGCCTCGGCACCGTTGTGGGCGATGCCGGCGACGCAGATCGTCGGGCTGGCCTCCAGCACAACCTTCAGCCCCTCACAGACGATCGCCTGGTCGTCCACCAGCAAGACGCGGATCATGCGCGCCCTCCCTCCAATCCCGCCGCTGCCGGCACATGCAGTATCACCGCCGTGCCGCCGCCCGGCCGGCTGCGCACTTCAAACGTCGCGCCGATCAGCGCGGCGCGCTCGCGCATGCCGGTCACGCCGTAGTGTCTCCCACGGCGCGTCGGCGCTGCCGATGGATCGAAGCCCGCGCCGTCGTCACTGACCGTCAACACCCAGCCGCCGGCCCCGTCCTGCCGCAGCCAGAGCCGCAGCACGTAGCCGCCGTGCCGCCCCAGCAACGCGCACGCGCCGAGGCTCAACAGCGCCCACAGCGCCCACACGAACGCGCGGAACACGGTGAGCAGCCGCCGCTCGATCTGCTGCTGTGGCGCTGACATGTGGGAGTTCCTGCGAGTGAGGCTCGGCACGAGCGGGCGTCCACCGGACGCCCCTACGCATTGCACCGCGAGGGACGCGACAACCCGTTTCGGCGCCATCGTAGCAGAGGCCCCACGCGCCCATAAGTGACGCGCCTCAGCGAACACGGTGATCGCAGTCACGACAGCTCGTGAGCGCAGGCACTTTCGCGTTTCGGATGGGGCTGGTAAAGTCGGATCGCGAGGGGGCGAGCGGCGTGCCCCCAACCCGCCGCGGCGGGCAGCGCATGCGGCGGCACCAGACGCGCGAGGAGCGGATCGCGCGCGGTCAGCCGGGCGGGAGCGTCGTCGCTCGCAAGACAAGTGGTCGCGTGGAGCGGGTCGGAGGTGGCACATGGGTATGAGAAGCGGTACGCGGCATGCCGCGGGGCACCGCCTTGGGCTGGCGGCGGTGAGCTGCGTGTTGGCGCTGGCGGCGCTGCTGGCGGGCGGCTGTAAGGTGGTGACGGCACGGCAATCGCCCAGCGCGATGAAGGTCTCGATTGAGATTCAGGATTTCAGCCAGGGGCAGTCGCACGTGACGCTGCGGTTCGCGACGCAGAGCAATGACACGGTGGAGTTCGTCTCCGGCGAGACGGTGGCCTGCGATGGCGTGTTCCTGCGCTACGCGCTGGGCTTCTACGTTGGCGACGTGCCCAAGCAGCCCTCAGGCGGCAGCTACACCATCACCTACACTCCCACGTCGGGGAGTGCATCTGGAGCGCCGGGGAGCGGCACGAGCGCCGGCACCAGCTCCGGCTCGTCGGGGCCGATCACGCTGATGGTGCCGGTGGTGGACGCGCCGGTGACGGTCTCGCAGCCGGCGAGTGGGGCGACGGTGGCGATCCCCACGAGCGCGCCGCTGGTCGTGCAGTACACGCCGGTCCAGCTCGCCAACACGAGCATCATGGTGGTGGCGAACGATAGCCGGCTGCACCTCGCCGCGGCGCTGCCGCAGGCCGAGAGCGGCAGCTATTCGATCGGCGCCGATCAGTTCAGCGACTTCCAGGCTGGACCGGGGCTGGTCTCGGTGACACGCATCACCGACGAGGCTGTGGCGGCCGGCGGCTTCGGCGGCGTCACGACGCAGTTCAAGAACGTGACGCAGGTGCCGGTGGTGTGGCAGGCGGGCGCGAGCTAGCCAATCGGCTGGCCGCGCCGCCCCTGCACCAGGCTGGCGATGGTGTTGAGCAGGTCTTCGTCCTGGTACGGCTTGATGACGTAGGCGTCGGCGCCAAGCTGGAGCGCGCGCTGCTGGTGCTTGGTCGCCGCGCGTGAGGTCAGCACGATCAGCGGCAGGCCGCGGTACAGGTCCTGGCTGCGCACGGTGGCGAGCAGCTCGTAGCCGTCCATGCGGGGCATCTCGATATCGAGCAGCACCGCCGCCGGCAACTGCCGCGCGATGACCTCCAGTGCCTCGACACCGTCACGGGCGGTCTGGACCTCCCAGCCGTGAGACTTGAGCATGTTGCCGACAACGCGCCGCACGCTGGGGCTGTCGTCCACCACCAGCACGTAGCCCGATGTGACCGGCGAGCCAGTCATATGCGTCTGCGCGCTGCCGGGGCCGGTCTGGCCGTGGCGCGAGACTGCCGAGACCGCCCCGGAGATCGCACCCAGCGCCCCCGAGACCCAACTGCGCGCCCCGCCAGGGGCCGCTACGGGTGTCTCAGCGGTCGGCTGCTGATCAAGCCGCGGGTTGGAGGCGGAAGCAGAGGCGGCGCGCGCGCCCGGCACCGGCAGCACCACCGGCGTATGGGGCGCGCTCGCCAGCAGCTCGTGCAGCTCCAGGATCAGCACGACTTGGCCGTTGCCCAGCACCGCTGCGCCCGAGACGCCGCGCACGTCGCGCAGGTGCGGGCCAAGCGGCTTCGAGACGACCTCCTGCTGCGCGACGATGGCGTCCACCAGCAGCGCCACACGCCGCTTGCCGGCGTTGACCAGCAACACCGAGGCGCGCTCGTCCACGGGGCCGGGCGGCAGCCGCAGGTAGCTGGCAAGCTGGGCCAGCGGGTAGCGCTCGCCGCGCAGCTCGATGGAAGGCGTCAGGTCGTCGCTATGCTGGTAGTAGTCGAGGCGCCCGATCTGGTCCACCACGGCCATGGGGATCGCCAGCGTCTGGTCGTTGACGCGCACCAGCACCGCACGGGCGATCTGAAGGCTGATGGGGAACTTCATGGTGAAGGTGGTGCCCCGCCCAATGGCCGAATCCACCTCGATGGTGCCGCGCAGCCGTGTGACCACGTCGCGCACCACGTCCAGCCCCACGCCGCGCCCGCTCTCCTCCGTCACGGTATCGGCGGTCGAGACGCCGGGCTGGAAGATCAGGTTGATCGCGTCACGGTCGGAGAGCTGGGTGTAGCCGTCGATCCAGCCGCGGGAGATGGCCGTCTGGCGAATCTTCTCGGCGTCAATGCCGGCGCCGTCGTCGCGCACGGCGATCACCACCTGGTTGCCCTCATAGGCGGCGGAGATCACGACACGCCCGGCACGCGGCTTGCCGGCGCGCTCGCGCTCGGCGGGCCGCTCGATGGCGTGGCTGACGGCGTTGCGCACGATGTGCAGCAGCGGCCCAGCCACCTCCTCAGCCACCTTGCGGTCTACCTCGGTCTCTGTGCCCTCCGAGAAGAACTCGATCTCTTTGCCCTCGCGTAGCGCCGTTGCGCGGGCAGCGCGGTAGAGCCGCGGCACCAGCGTTTGCAACGGCACCAGCCGCGCCTTGAGCAGCCGGTCCTGGAAGTCCGACGTGAGACGGTTCTCGCGCACGAACGAGGTCTGCGTCTCGCGGATGATCGCCTCCATCTCGTGGCCTAGCGAGGCGATGTCGGCCACGCCCTCGGCGAGGCCGCGCGAGAGGCGATGGAACTCGGTGTAGCGGTCGAGCTCCAGCTCGTCGAAGTCTGGCGCGTAGGGCTTGCCGTTGGGCAAGAGGCGGCCGCCGTTGCTGGGCGCCATCAGGCCCCCGCCGGCCCAGCGTCCTCCGGTCTGGCCGTTGGCCGCACCGGGGCCGAAGCCAGCGGGAGCGTTGCGGCCTGAGGGCAGCGCCGCCGCCTCGAAGCGCGTCTCGAGTTGGCCACCCACATCGCGCAGCCGGTCACTGACCACCACCGTCTCGCCCACCATGCGGTTCAGGCGGTCAATGCGCTCTTCGAGAATCGAGCGGTTCACTAGGAGCTCGCCGAAGAGATTCACCAGATCGTCGAGCTTGCTGAGCTGCAAACGGACGCTGAGGTCGGTGACGCTCTCAACGCCGCGCTGCTCGCGGGCGTCGTCGCCCTCGTCGCCGGGGCCAATGGTGACTGCGTCGAGCGCGGCTGGGTGCGCGGCGAGCGGCTCCGCGGGCACGCCCGTCATGCGCGCGTACCGCTCAACGAGGTCGCCGGAGAGCCGCTGCTGGGCCGCCGGGTCGGAGAGATTGGCGGCCATCTGGTCGAGCGTCTCGGAGGTATCGAGCAGCAGGCCGAGCGCGTCGCGCGTCGGCGAGGCGGTGCCCTCCATCAGGCGGTCGAGCAGGTCCTCGGAGGCGTGAGCGAGCTGCTGGATGACGGCGAAGCCCATCATGCCCGCGGCGCCCTTGAGTGTGTGCATGGCGCGGCGCACCGATTGCAGCGCGGCGGTGTCGCCAGGCGCGCGTTCGAGCTGCTGCAAGCCCTCGGTGATGGTGCGCAGATGCTCTTGCGCTTCGTCACGGAAGACGTCGATCGCCTCGGGCGAGATCTCGGCCGTCACCTTGACAGGCTTGGGCGCGCGCTCAGCGCTGGAGGGTATCAGGGGCAGGATTCCGCCCCCGCCGCCCGCGGCAGGGTGGGCACCGCCAAACAGGCCCGCACTCTGCTGCACCTGGGCCAGAATCTCGCGCCGCACCTGGATCTGCAGCTCGTTGCGCAGCCGGTCCTCTTCGTCGTGACGCACCTCGGCGGCCATCTCGGCGCGCACCTCGTCTTCCAGCTCGCGGCGCAGCGCTTCGCGCACGTCGCGCTCCATCTCGGCGCGTTGGGCCGGCGAGAGCACCGGGGGACTGGGGGGACTCTCGACCACCGGCGCGGGCGCCGGAGCTGGTGGGGGCGCGGCCTGCGAGGCCGGCGGCGCCCAGGCGACCTGCGCGACCGTCGCGCTGAAGCCGCCGCCCGGATTGGCGCCGGTGGCGGCGATGCCGCGGTAGATGTGGCCGACGCCCTCAACCGCCGCACGCAGCTCGCGCAGCGCCTCTTCCAGCTCCTCCTGCTTGACGGTGACGCCGCGGCCGGTGTTGTTGAGCAGCGCGACCAGCGACTTGAGCCGTGTCGAGATCACCCAGATCACCGAAAGCGGCAGGTAGCGCCGCACCGATTCGGGGCTGCCACGCAGGTCCAGCCCCATCTGGCGGCCGGTCCAGTCCTCCAGACGGTCAATGGCATCGCGCGAGCCGTCGAGGAACCCGCGCAGCGCGCCGCGCTCGTCCTCCATCGTCTGTGCGGCCTGGCGCATCGCCACCGCTATATCGGCAAGCGACGCGATCTGACGTCCCAGTGATTCAGCCTCGGCGCGCAGATCGTCCAGCGCGCCGGGTCCCGCGGCACCTGGAGCTGGCGCGGACGCCGCTGGCCTGGGCGGAACGGGAGCCGCTGGGCGGCCACCCTGCACCGCCGGCACACGGCCGGTGGTGGCCGCCGAGATGTCGGGCGACGGCACCGGTGCGGGCGCCATGACAGGGCGCGACCAGCCCCGATTCTGCGGCGCTTGTGCCGCGGGTGGCGCGCCGAACGGGGTTGCCCCTGGCGGCGAAGCCGGACCAGAGGGCGAGAAAGGTGCGGCCGGGGTGAAAGGTGTGGTGGGCTGTGACTGGGCAAACGAGGCAGGCGCGGAGGGCGGGCCGGCCGGCGGCGCGACGGGCGCAATCGGACCCGATGGCGCCCCGTGATCGCCACTCACCTGGAACGCCCGGATCATCTCGTCGAGCGTCGGCTCCTGCCCACTGCCTGCTGTCGAGGGCGCGGACGCCGGTGGGCCGGCGGGTGCCATGCCGGGCACGCGATTGGTAGGCATCTCGCTGGCCGAAGCGGCGAACGGATCCAGGGCTGGTGTGGCGCGCGGCGAGGCATGCGGCGGAATACCGAACGGATTGGAGGCCGAGAACGGCGGCTGAGGCAGCGCTCCCGGCATGGACGAGGATGGCACACTGAGGGGACCGGGTCCTCCCACGGCGGGACCTGCGCCCACGCCGCCAGCAGGTGCCAAGGGAGGCGCGGTTGGTCCGGGCGGCGCGGCAAAGGCGGCGAGCCAATCGGGGATCTGGATGCCGGCGGACGAGTCCGCGGTCGGCACGGGTGTGGCCGGCATGGCGCCGAGGGCGGCGGCCGCCGGGTTCGGGGGGTTCGAGGAGCCGAGCGCGCCCGTGCCGCGCGAGGCGGCGCGATCGGCGTCGTCTTCGGCCACCAGCGCGCCATCGTCGGCTCCGCTGCGGATGTGTTCGACCAGCCGGCCGAGGCGGCCGCACGAGCGGCGCACCAGCGCGAGCGAGGGTGCGTCCAGTGGCGCCTGACGATCCACGGCATCGCCGAGCACGTCCTCCATGCCCTGGGCGACGTGCGAGAGCGCGCCGAAGTCCATCATGGCGGCGGAGCCGGCGATGGTGTGCGTGCGGCGGTAGGTCTCCTCGATCAGCTCCATCTGGTCTGGCTGCTGCTGGAGACGGTCGAGATTGGCCTCGATCTCGGGCAGATAGCTGGTGACCTCTTCGAGGAAGCTATCCAGGATGGCCGATTTATCAAAGGTATCCGACATGGCTCACACCCATCCGCGCATGACATGCGTTGGCCTACTGGTTCCTACAGGTTGATCGGTTGCCGCCCATGGCTGTTGGTCGGCGCCGCACCGCGCCGGATTGCCCCCGGTGGGGCGCTCGCTCGTAACTCCTAATAGCGCTCGGGCGGGTACGCCGCGTTGCCGTTGCCATTGCCGTTGGTCCCCTGACCGAATTGCTGGTCGAGACCAGGCTGCGAGAACGGCGCGACCCCCGGCTGCGGGCCGGGGTAGAACTCGTCGAAGCCGCCGAAGCTGCCCATCCCACCCATGTTGTCCATATCGTCCATGCCGCCCATGCCGCCCATGCCGCCCATGCCGCCCATCTCGAACGGCATACCCATCGTGCCCATCGCCGGCACCTCGACCGGCGCGCCGGGAATCCCCGGCGCGGGCGGCAGCGCCGGGAAGGCGTTCGGCTGGTTGGGATTGGGCCACTCGTTGCCCATACCCAGGTTGGGCAGGTTGAGCGCGCTGCCGATCGCCATCGGGTCGCCGCCTGGCTGTGGCAACAGCGCCGGACCATTCTGCAGCGCCTGCTCGGGCAGGCGGAACGTCGCCACCGACGCGCGGAGCTGCTCGGCCAGCTCGGCGAGATAGCTGACCGCGGCGGTGGTGTCCTGGGTGGCGGAATTGGTCTGGCGCGCGATCTCGGCGATGCGCCCCATCACATTGGCGACTGTCTCGGCGGTCTGGGCGCGCTCGTTGGCGGCGCGGGCGATGCTCTCGATCATCTGCGCCTGCCGGTCCACCGCGCCGTAGATGCTGCGCAGGCGCTCGCCCGCCTCGTCGGCCAGTCGCGAGCCGCTGACTACCTCCTGCGTGCTCTCCTCCATCGCCACCACCGCCTCGTAGGTGTCGCCCTGGATGGATTTGACGATGGTGGCGACCTTCTTCGTCGCCTCGGTCACGCGGTCGGCCAGCATGCGGATCTCTTCGGCCACCACCGAGAAGCCGCGCCCGTGCTCGCCCGCCATCGCCGACTGGATCGCGGCGTTGAGGGCCAGCAGGTTGGTCTGCTCGGCAATATCTTCGATCACGCGCACGATCTCGCCAACCTCCTGCGAGCGCTCGCCCAGACGCTTGATCTTCTTGGCGGTCTCTTGCACGTTCTCGCGGATGTGGACCATGCCGTCGATCGTCTGCACCACCGCCTGCTGGCCGCCCTCAGCATTGCGCAGCGCCTCGCGGGCCGTCTCGGCGGCGGCGAGCGCGTTGCTGGCGGAAAGCTGCACGAAGTCGGCAAGCGCGCCGACAGCATCGGTGGTCTGCGAGATCTGACTGGCTTGCGTCTCGGAGGCATGCGAAACCTCGGCGGAGCGATCCAGCAGGCGCCGGGTGGCGTTGGTCACCTGGAAGGTGGTGGCCTGCACGCGGCCGACCACTTTCGCCAGCTCCTCGATCATGTAGTTGAACGAGTCCGCCAGCACGCCCAGCGTGTCCGGCGTCACCTCCGCCTGCACGCGCAAGTCGCCGTCGCCGACGGCGCTGACCTCTTGCAGCAGCTTCTCGATCTGCGCCTGAAGGGTAGCGGCGTCCTGCGCATCTCCGGTTGGCTGGAAGGTGCCGGGGACGGGCGCACCGTCGAGCGCCGCGTTCACCGCCGCGGCCAGCGCCGCGAACTCGTCGTCGCCGGCGACCGGCGCGCGCGCGAGGCGATCGCCGGTGCTGATGCGGCGGCACACGTCAGCCAGCTCCAGCGCGTGCCTCTTGACGAGCGCGCGCATGCGCAGCCATGCGGCGGCAACAATGACCGCCACGATCAGCGCGAGGCCGAAGGTGGCAGCCCAGATCATGGTTTGGGGCGGCAGCCCGCCGGAGGCATTCGCCTGATGGATGGTCCAGAAGCCCAGCGCGAAGAGCGCCAGGGCGGGCATGAGCGTGGCCACCGCCATGAGCAGGTTGAGGCGTGTTCCGAGGGCGCCCTCGGCACGTGCGTTCGGATCCATGGTTGAATCAGGCCTCCTCCAGGCTGCGACCCCTGCTGCCCGCTATGCCCGCGCCGGCTGTCCCGCGACGCGGAGTGCATCATGCGGAGCTCATTCGCCACGATTGCCACAACAGATTACCACGCGACGCCAATATCCCGCGCGTCGTATGGGAGGGATGTCATGGCGGCGCGAGGCGCCGCGGGTGTGGAGGAGAGGATCGCCGCCCGGTGGCTCAGCCGAAATCCGTGCGATAGCGGTGCAGCTTGTCGGCGAAGAGCAGCTTCTCCGGGTCGAGCAACACCACGGCGCGCCCATCCATCACCACGGTACGCGCGGCGTAGGGCACGGCCCACTCAGGTGTCTCCGCGGTGTAGCCCGCCGCCAGCGCGTCGTCGAGCGGGCGCATCTCCGTGACCCCATCTACCACCAGCCCCACCGCCATGTCGCGGGTGGTCACCACCAGCAGGCGCGTGCGCACCGTGATCGGCGCCGGCGGCAAGCCGACGAATCCGCGCAGGTCCACCACCGAATAGATCGCCCCGCGCAGGTGGACCACTCCCAGCACCCAGGGCACAGTATTGGGCACCGGCGTCACATCCGCCAGCCGCTCGACGCCCTGCACCGCCTCAGCCGGCAGCGCACACTCTGTGTCGTCCAGTGCGAAGACGATCTGCTGCGGCACGCCGGGCTGCGGCATGCCCTCCGCTGGACCGGCGCCGAAGAGGCGCGAGAGATCGGCCAGTTGGCCGGGCTGCGTCATCCCGACGCGCTGAGCGATCTCGGCAAGCTGCTCCGGTGTGAGCGCGGTGCCACCGCTGCCCTTGAGTGACTGGAGCGCACGCTGCAGCATATCGGCTGAGGTGCTGGCGCGCGGCGCGACACCATCAGCGCCGCCGGCAGCGGACGGATCGCCAGGAAAGCGAGGATCGGACATGCGGCCTCCGCGGCCCTTCGTGCGCGGCGGACGCTAGACCAGGCTGCGCACGCTCGCCAGCAGCTCGTCGCGGCTGAAGGGCTTGGTGATGTAGAGGTCGGCGCCCTGCTGCAGACCCCAGCGCTTGTCGAGGTCCGTCTTCTTGGCGCTGACCAGGATGATCGGGATGTCGCGGCTCTGCTCCATCTGCTTGAGCCGGCGGCAAATCTGGAAGCCATTCTGCCGCGGCAGAATCACGTCGAGCAAGACACACTGCGGCCGCTCGCGCAAGACTTTTTCCAGGGCTTCCTCTCCGTCTACGGCAGTGATCACCTCGTAGCCGGAATCTTTGAGCGAATTCGCCATGATAGTCAGATCAGACCAACTGTCGTCCACTACGAGGACCTTGGGTGCGGGCATCCTGGACTCCCTTGACATTGAGCTGCACGCGACGTGCGCCATTACACGTTTGAGGCCGGCGACCCGGCCTCGGGCCGCGCGGTGCGCCGTTGCGCCGCGCGTGGATCCGATTGCGCCGGTCAGTACGCCCGGCGTCTGAGCCGCTGCTGCCGCTGAGCGGCGCGCAGCGCGGCGCGCTCGCGCACGGCGACGCTATCCAGATGGCGCCGCACAGTCTGCACGAGCTCGCTCGAATCGAACGGCTTGGTAATGTACTCGGTTGAGCCGGCGAGCTTGCCCCGCATCCTATCAAAGAGGCCGTCTTTGCCGCTCAGCATGATGATCGGCAGATTGCGGTAATCCATGTTGCGGCGCACGGCCTGGCAGATGTTGTAGCCATCCATCTTGGGCAGCATGATGTCGAGCAGGATCAGATCGGGCTGCTCGTCGGCGACGGCGGCCAGCGCGCTTAGCCCATCGCCCGCGGTGACGACGCGGATGCGCTCGCGCTGGAGCGTGAGCTGCACGATCTTGCGCACGGTGGGGCTGTCATCCACCACCAAAACCACCGGCTCTTCCACCTCAGCTCATCCTCCTTCGCGGATCAGTGGCCATATCGTACGCATACGCCGCCGTGCCGTCCGCCGCGACACTCTGTCGCGGCTGCGCCGCGCGGTCGTGCTGCACATGCACGCGGGCACGCGCGCGCACATGCGTCAGGCGGGTAATCTCCTGGTCAATCTCGCGCAGGAAATCGCCCCACAGGTCTTCGAATTGCCGCCCCGCGCGCGATCCGCCGACCTCGTCGCCGAGCACACGGTCAAAGACCATGCGCATCAGGTGCGAGAGCAGCCCGATGGCGTCCCAGTAGCATTCGCTCAGCTCAGGCCCGCGCACGACCTTCTCCAGCGTGGTCACGTCGTCGTAGTTCAGCTTGCCGCCACTCAGACGGATCACCTCGTCCATGCGCGGATAGTCGCGCTGCAGGCGCGTCAGCAGGGGACCGAAGGTGTCGTCGAGGTAGCGCGTGATCTCGGCCGGAGGCACTTCGCCACGGCCACGCAGCCCGCGAGCGAAGGTAGTGTGATGGGCCAGCAGGCCGTTGATACAACCACCCATCGTCTTGGCGAGCGTGAGCATCTGCTGCTCGGGCGTGGCGCGGGGGTCCTGCGCGAGCTGGTGCTGGCTGCGGGTGAGCAGGTCGATCAAGCTGCGCTCCAGGTCGGTCTGGAGCCGCGCGTCCACGACCTCGATCAGTCCCAGGTCGAGCAGGTGCTGCATCAGCTCGGCGACGGCCGGCTCAGGCACCAGCAGCGCGTAGGCGATGTGGCTCAAGGGGAACTGGCCGTTGGAGAGGCACAACGTACCGATCTCGTCACGATTGAGCTGCAACTGCGCCACGTCGCCGTTGAATTCGGGCATCCAGCGCGCGACGGTGTTGCGGGTCAGCGAGGGGAGCTTGTTGTTGCCCCACTCGTCGGCGGTGCGCAAGGCTTCGAGCAGCGCGTGGTCCATATTGAGCGTCTGGCGCCCGTCGCGGCGCATCGGCTGCACGGCACGGAACTCGAAGCGCCCGCGCTCCCAGCGGATTGCGCGACTCAGCGCCTGGATGATGCGGAACTCGCGCCACTTCTGGGCATCGGCGGGGGAGAGGAAGCCCCATTGCTGCATGATGTCGAGCGCGATGGAGGGGTTCGAGCCGGCAAGCCGGCGTAGTTCGGTGGATTGCGGGCGAGGAATGTAGCCGAGCAAGCGGAACATCTCCGGCAGATCGGGCGGCTGAGCGCCGGGTTCGTCGAGATCGAAGATGTTGCCGCTATCGAGGTGGATCGCGAGCCGCTCCGGCCCGGAGGAGACTTCGAGGATGCCGGTCTTGCCGCCCAGCGCCAGCATCTTCAGCGTGGCCTGTAATCCCAGGGTCTCGAGATTGCCGTCGAGCACCGGCCCTCTTGGCTCCATCTGTTCCCCCAAAGGCTTACATGAACTGCACAATCGTTCGTCCAGAGGTTCAGATGCGATTATACTCGCCTCCGCCAACCTCACCCAACGTGCCGATGACCAGTCCTTGACCTGACCCGCACCATTGTATCATAAGCATCAAACCTTGCCACGTATCCATCAGAAATTCGTCGCGATGAATCCCCGGTCGCCACGCCAGGCGGCCAGAGCGGCCAGTGGTTGAAACCGCGCCTGGAGAGCCTGCGGGCGTACACTGTTCGCCCCTACCTGGCCGCGAAGTCCACCTGCGCGGACAGTGTTTAGGGCGAGATGGCACGCACGAGGGGGCTGACTGCTCTCATGGCACCGTCGCGCCCGGCGCCGCGGAGCTAACCGATGCGTAGCCCGTCAGCTCGACGTAGCCCTGGCCCGCGATCGGCCGGCCGTCGCGCGTGCCGGTGATACGCACCGCTCCCTCCCAGTATGCCACGCCGGTGGTTTGGCTGGTGACCAACTCCTGATCGCGCAGCAGCGGCGTCACGGTCAACGCGAGGCCCTGCGCCGGCAGCGTGACGCGCCAGCCCGAAGGATACACGCCGCCGGTGTGCGGGCTGGTCCAGCTCCCGGTCGCCTGGATGCCAATCGCATCGGCGGAAATCTCGTGCGTTGACCCGTCGGCGGCAATCGCGGTGCCAACGGTAGAGACCGGCCGCTTCTGCGCGTCGCGGATCACGTACAGCATATCCTGGGTGCCGTCGTCGAGCTGGATGCTGTACCAATCCCAGCCGGCACCGGCCAGCGAGACGAAGTTGCCCCACTGATGGTCCATCCACGCCTGCCCGGTGACGGCGATGGCGGTCCCATGGTCGGTGAGCGTGCCGGTCACATGCATCAGCGGGCGCGAATAGTAGTACGAGAAACCGGCCAGCCCGTACGTGATCAGGCCGTTGCCGCCCTCCAGCGCGGGAGGCTTGTCGCTGCTGAGCGCGAGCGCGACGGCGTAGTCGGGCATGTCCGCATGCAACGCATCGTGGCCGCCGAGGCCGCGCACATTCCAGCCGCCGAGCGCCACGTCGAAGCCGCCGGTCGAGCAGGCGGGCGGGATCGCCGCATTCGGCTCGAAGCCCGCGCGCTGGTCGTAGTGGAACTGCCCCGCGGTGATGTCGCTGACCGCGAAGTGCGCGGCGTAGTAGGGCGAAAACGGTCCGCGCAGCGTCTGGAAGAAGACCAGCTCGAAGCCGTACTCGTGCAGGCGGCCGCCGGCGTCGGTGCCGTGCAGGTGGCCGGTGTAGTACCACCACTCGGTCAGGTCGTGGTGCGGCGCCTCGTCCTGCGGGAACTGGATCGGCGGCAGCGGCGCGGCGCTGGGTGTGGGCGCGGCCGCTCGCAGCGGCTTGCCCGGCGGAATCGTCCCCGGCACGCCACAGCCGGCGAGCAGCAGCACGAGGAGCGCGGCGAGCGCGCACGCGATCGATGCGCCATGACGGGGGCCGGCGGATGAATCCGCGCCTACGCGCCTGCGGCGACGAAGCCCGCCTGCGCGGGCTGGAGCTCCCTCCTGCGCGACACCGTCAGGCGATGGTGCGGCGGGCATATCCCCGCGCACCAGCCGCCACGGAGCGCCATCATGCCCTGTCGCTGTGGTGCGATCTCTAGCCCGCGCAGGCGGGCTTTGTGGCGGGACGCCCTTCGGCGCGGATTCATCCGCCGGCCTTCCACGCCGTCTCATTCGCCACCCCCGATCGCCAGCGGCTCGCGGTCCGCCGCATCGTCACGCGGCGGGCCGTGCACGGAGCCGTGCGCGGCGTGAAAGACGACGCCCGGCAGCAGCCGGTTGAACGGCCACGGCCACCACCAGTTGACGGTGCCCAGCAGCCGCATCGTCGCCGGCACCAGCAGCCCGCGCACCAGCGTCGCGTCCAGCAGCACCGCCAGCGCCATCCCCACCCCCAGCGCCTTGACGATCACCATATCCGCCGAGGCGAACGAGAGGCTGACCAGCACCACAATCGCCGCCGCGCTGGTGATGATGCGCCCGCTGCGCTCCATCCCCGCGGCCACGGCCGCCGTGTTGTCGCCGGTCTGCTCGTAGGCCTCACGAATGCGCGAGAGCAGGAAGACCTCGTAATCCATCGAGAGGCCGAACAGCGCGCAGAACATCAGGATCGGCCCCGACGCCTCGACGAAGCCCAGCGGCGTGAAGTTGAGCAGGTTGGAGAAATGGCCCTCCTGGAAGATGAAGACCAGCGCGCCGTAGCTCGCCAGGATTGACAGTGCGTTCATCAGGATCGCTTTGAGCGGCAGCACCAGCGAGCGGAAGAGCAGCATCAGCACCAGGTAGGTGATCAGCGCCACCACCAGCAGCGCCACGGGGAACGCGCCGTAGAGCGTGTTGACGTAGTCGATCACGCCGCCCGTGCCGCCGTCGGTGAGCACGTGGAAGCCGGCGGGCGGGGGCGTCGCGCGGATCGCCTGCACCAGCGCCTCGGAGCGCGGGTCGAGCATGCCATACTTGCTGATCACCTGCACCATCGTCACGTCGTTGCCGGCGAAGGCATGCAGCGACTGGGCGATGTAGGGATCACCAATCGCCTCGGGGTGGGCATACATCAGCGCGTACTGCTCTAGCGAGAGGCGCGGATCCAGCGAGACGATGCTGGTGACACGCTCGACGCGCGGGTCGGCCTCGATGCGCCGCACGTAGGCGTCTAGCCGGGCGAGGTTGGCGGGCGTCGTGGGGCTACCGGGCGTCTCGACAGCGATGATGATCGGCGAGAGCGCGCTCTGGTCGAAGCGCTGCGCCAGCAGGTCGTAGGCCGCGCGCGACTTGACCGAGGCCGGCAGGATCGAGGCGTCGGGCGCGGCGAGGCGCACGCTAAGGAACGGCACGCCCAGCAGCAGCAGGAACGCCAGCACTGGCACGAAGACGCCCACCGGGTGGCGCATCACGCCCATCGCCAGCCCATGCCAGAAGCCTCCCTGGGTGCCCTGTCCCTCCCATGCCTGATGTTCTCTGCCTCTGCGTCCCTCTGTGTCCTCTGCAGTTGCTCTCTGTCGTCCTCCTTCGCGGGCTTCGCGCCCCTTCGCGGACTTCGCGTTCTCCGTTTCCCTCTGACCTCCGCGTCCTCCGAGAGCCTCCGCGACCTCCGCGTTCCCCGTCACTCGCCGCGGCATGCGCACCGGCAGCACGTTGACCCGCGGCCCCAGGATGCCCAGCAGCGCCGGCAGCAGCGTCACCGCCGCCACGATGCACAGCGCGACGGTGATCACGCCGCCCAGGCCCACCGAGCGCAGCATATTGAGCGGGAACAGCAGCAGCCCCAGCAGGCCGATGCTAACCGCCAGCCCAGAGAAGAAGACCGCGCGTCCGGCGGTCGCCATCGTCACGCCGACGGCGTCGGGCACATCGCGGCCGTGCGCCAGCTCCTCGCGGAAGCGACTCACCATGAACAGGCTGTAGTCCACGCCCAGGCCGAGACCGAAGAGTGTGGTGATGTTGAGGGCGAAGATCGACACCGGCGTGGCGCTCGCCAGCCCAAAGAGCAGCGCCAGCGAGACGACCACGCTGCAGCCGCCGACCGCCGCCGGCAGCGCCGCGGCGATCACCGAGCGGAAGACCAGCAGCAGCGCCAGCACGGCGAAGGGAAAGGCGATCTCCTCGGCACGGCGCAGGTCAGCCTCGCTCACGCTCTGGATGTCCTCGTAGAAGACCGGGCCGCCGCCGACGGTCATCCGCAAATCGGGTGGCTGGTGCAGGCGGGCGTTGAGCGCGGGCAGGATCTTGGGTGCGGTATCGGGGTCGTCTTTGAGCAGCACGAGGGTATAGGCGGCGTGGCCGTCGCGCGCGATCTGGGCGGGATTGGCCGTAAAGGGCACGATGCCGCTGACCTCATCCCAGTGCGCCAAACCTGCGACCGCCGCATCGGCCTGGGCGATGAAGCGCGGGTCGGTGGCGGCCAGCGTCGGGCTGGAGAAGATCACCTGGACGTTGGTAAAGGTGGTGTGCAGGCCGGCCTGCAAGACGTTCGCCGCCTGCTGCGCCTCCATCGCGTCGCTGGTGAAGCCGCCGGGCGAGAGCGCCAGCGGGGCACGCGGAGCGAAGGGCAGCGCGGCGAGCACGAGCAGCAGCCACAGGCCGGCGATCCAGAAGCGCAGGCGCACCATCACGACGCCGAGGCGGTAGAACATGCGGATCGGTCCCTTGCCAGCCCGTTTGATTGCCCGATTGATCCCCAACCCGCGATGGCGGGTCTCGCGGCGCAACGCCCTCCAGGCGCGGTTTCAACCGCCGGCTGCTCGCGGCCCGTGGCCATGTTGTGGCACACACTGTGCGCTCGTTCGCAGCGTGCCGCCACCGGGCCTTGCCGCGGATGGGCGCACGGGATAAAATAGCCTGGTGCCCTGCCGCGCCGCGCCGCGCTGCGCCGTGCCGTGCCTATGGCGCCCGCGGTCGTCACACCCCAACTCATGTTATAGCGCGCGGGGGTGTGGCGCGTCGCGCCGGTCGGAGGCGCACGACACAGGTCGAGAGCAGAGGACGAGCGGAGCGGCGAGAGATGAGCGAGGAGCGCCACGTTATCACGACGAACCGGCAGGCGTACCACGACTATTTCATCGAAGAGACGATCGAGGCGGGGATCGCGCTGCGTGGCACGGAGGTCAAGTCGATCCGCGCCGGGCACGTGAACTTGCGCGGGTCGTACGCGCGCATCGCGGAGGGCGAGGCGTGGCTGGAGGGCGCGCACATTGCGGAGTACGAGCAGGGCACGTACATGAACCACGAGCCGCTGCGACGCCGCAAGCTGCTGCTGCACCGCCGCGAGATCGACCGGCTGGTGGGCAAGGTGCAGGCCAAGGGGCTGACGCTGATCCCGCTCAAGCTCTACTTCACGGGCAATCTGGTGAAGGTGGAGCTGGGGCTGGCGCGCGGCAAGAAGCTCTACGACCCGCGCGAGGCGATCAAGGAGCGTGAGACGGCGCGCGAGCTGCAACGCGTGACCAAGCAGCGCCAGCGGGGGTAGCGAGCGACCCATCTCCTGCCGGATGTGGTATACTATCCATGGTGATCGTCAGATCGCCACCCTCCTTGGGGATGTCGGGTTTCGACAGGCAAGGGGAGGGGACGTTTGCAGGCCGAGGTGCCGGTACGCAGCCTCGTTAAACCACCGGCAAACCAATAGCTGCCAACAAGCAGCCTGCACTCGCTCTCGCTGCCTAAACACCAGTGAAGCGCGTCCGTCCGGCCTCTGCTCGATGGGCCGGGTACGGGCGTCACACAGTCGAGCTGTGATTGCCGCGAGCGCCCCGTAGCGGCGGTCGAGATCCACCGGGCAGGCACGAGGGAACCTCGCCGGTGAGGGTCCCACGCGCGTCATCAAACCGCCGGATACGCCTGTAGCATATCGTCTCAGTCGCTTGTTTGGACGGGGAGTTCGACTCTCCCCCATCTCCACCTATCGCGCCCGGATCCAAAGCGATCCGGGCGCTTTATTCTATCCACTGGTGCCGCCAGAGATGCCCAACATGGCCGGCGGGTTGCGCGAAAGGTGTGACACGCGTCACAGCGCGGCGCCATTCAGACTCGGCTCAGGGTTGGCTCATCCGCGGTTCAGGCTGTTGCTCGACAGTATGGACGGAGGGTGGAGGGAACGCCACCAAGGAGCGTGCTCGATCAGGGAGGTGCGGTGATGAAACTCAGACACCTCGCGGTGGTTGCGGTGCTGGCAATCTGCCTGCTGGCGCTGGCTGCCTGCGCACCGCTCGGCCCACTCGGCGCGTCCGCTCGGCCGGTGCCGACCCCCACGGCAACATCCGCCCCGACCGCGCCTCCGACTCCCACGGCGACTCCCTCGCCCACGCCGCAGCCTGCCCCCACGGCAACCGCCACGCCCACGCCTGCACCATCACAGCCCGGCATCCCGCCCGCGCCGGTGGCAAGCGGCAAGGCGATCCTGGTGAGCCTCGAACGGCAGTGGCTCTACGCCTATGAGAACGGCCAGATTGCCTTCGACCACGCCGTCGAGACCGGCCGCCCGGAGCTGCCAACCCCGACGGGTACGTTCTCGATCCTCTCCAAGACCACCGACACTTGGTTCATCTCGCCGTGGCCCAAGGACAGCCCGTACTACTATGAGCCTTCGCACGTGAACTACGCGCTGTTGTTCAAGTCGGGCGGCTTTTACCTGCACGATGCCCCGTGGCACGTCTGGTTCGGGCCAGGCTCGAACGTGCCGCACCAGCTCGACGATGGCACCTGGGAGACGGGCTCGCACGGCTGCGTTGGCATGCCGACCGCCGATGGCAAGCGCCTGTTCGAGTGGTCGCGCATCGGCACCGCGGTCGTCATCCGCTGATCGTCACCACCAACCCCCGTACCCACATCCGCAGATCGGCGTAAGCGGCAACCCGACCCTTGACAGACCCCGCGCGCGACGGCTACTCTATAACTAATTGATTATGGAAGGAGATAGTTATGGATGGCCGTTGAGACGCGCGACCAGCTCAGCACCGTGTTTGGCGCGCTGGCCGATCCCACCCGTCGCGCGCTGCTCGCCCGCCTAAGCGAGGGCGACGCGACCGTCGCCGAGCTTGCCGCACCCTTCCGGGTGTCGCAGCCGGCCATCTCGCGGCACCTCAAGGTGCTCGAACAGGCCGGC
>DASVAA010000129.1:0-12683 GCA_036376595.1 Ktedonobacterales bacterium
CTGGTGCTGGTGGGGCTTGCGGCGGCGCTCGTCGTGCTGCTGGCGCTCGCGGGGACCCTCGCGCTCTCGGGTACCGCGGGCGATCCGGGCGTCGTGCTGTTTCCGCTCCCCGGCCTCGCCGCGTCGCGGCCCTCCCCGACCACGCCAGGATCGCCCGGCGGAGGGGGTGCGCCCGGCACGAACGGCACGCCCAGCACAGCCGCCAGCGGGTCGCCGTCGCCCGCGCCCACCGGCTCCCCCTCACCTTCGCCTTCTCCAAGCATGACGCCCACCCCGACCGGTCCGCTGGCGATCTCGCCCACTGCCTGGCAGCTCGGCCCCGATTCCTCTTCGTTGGGCCGCTGCACGTCGGTCCCGGCGAATACCAGCGGCACGACCGTCGCGCAGACGATCACCAACAACGGCAGCAGCGCCGTCACGTGGCAGTGGCAGAGCGCGGAGCCCGCGCTGCCGGGCAACTTCCAGTACCAGCTCAATGGCGGCCTGTGGTCGGGCACGGGCGCCGTGCCCAGCGACCTGCTGCTCGGCTCCGGCCACACCGACACGCTCAACGTGCGGTTGGCGTGCGGCGGCACATATACCATCACGCTGACCGCGCATGGCACCCTCGGCGGCCCGAAGTCTACGTATACGTTCACACTTCAGACGCCAACCGCTCCGTGATCGCCTGCGTCCGCATGACGTCGCGCGACCTCCCGTCCTACGCGCGTTGACAGCCTCTACGGCTGCCCCTACAATGGTCCGGCCGGCTGGCGACGTGGAGGGGATAGGCGCATGGCAGGGGCCGCGACTATGGTCACGAGCGTCGAGGTAGCGCCTCGCCGTACAAGGACCCTGATCCAGCGAGCATCCCTGCGCGCGTGGCAGCCGCTGCTGATCGGCGCGCTAGCTTTGGCCCTCGACCTCTTCCGCCTGGGCGGCCCCAGTCTGTGGATGGACGAAGCGTTCTCGGTCCAGCTCGCGCGCCAGCCGCTCTCGGTGCTGTGGGGCGCGTTTCGCAGCGGCGCCGAGCCGAACATGGCGATCTACTACCTCATCCTGCACCTGTGGCTGGGCCTTGGTGCGGCGCTTGGCATCCCCGCCACCGAATTCTACGTCCGCTTCCCTTCGGCGGTCTGCGCCGCGGCGAGCGCCGTCATGGTCTATGCCATTGGGCGGCGCTTCCTCGGCGCCTTCTGCGGCATGCTCGGCGCGCTGCTCTACCTGCTCAACGGCCTTGTGCTGACCTATGCCCAGCAGACGCGCGGATACGCCCTCCAACTGCTGCTGGTCTGTCTCGCGTGGTACGCGCTGCTGGCGCTGCTGGACGAGCGCACCCCGCGCCCGGCCGCGCGCTGGTGGGCACTGCTGGTGGCCGCCTCGGTGCTGGCGGTCTACACGCATGCCTTCAGCATGCTGATCCTGCTGGCGCAGATCGTCGCGGTAGGCGCGCTGGCGGCGTTCGATACGGCAACGCGAGCGTGCATACGGCGGATGTGGTTGGGACAGCTGGCGAGTCTCGCCGCCATCGGCGTGCTGATCGTCCCGTTCGCTATCGCCAGCCGACACGGAGCCAAAAACGGCTGGCTGCCGTCGCCGCAGATCGGGGAGCTGGTCGCGAAGGCAACCGCGCTCGGCGGCAAGAGCAAGCTCGCGTTGGCTGTGCTCGCCGTGGCGCTGCTGGCGGGGTTGGCGCTGCTGGCGCTCGCGCGCCTACCTGCGGGCCGGCGGCTGCTGGCGCGACTCCAACCTGGGCTGCCCGCAGACAAAGCGCACAGCGGTGATACACCAGCCCTGCGACCTGGCGCGCGTCCCGCGGTGATCGCGCTGCTGTGCTGGCTGGTCGTGCCGGTGGTGGTGAGCTTCGTGCTCTCGGAGGGGCCGGTGCGGCTCTTCTCCAGCCGCTACCTGGTGGTCGTGATGCCGGCGGTGGCGCTGCTCGTCGCGGCGGCCGTCGCCCCGCTGCGGCCGCGTCCCGCGCGGCTGATTGTGGCCGCCGGGCTGGTCTGCGCGGCGCTGGCGCTGGTGCCATCGTACTACGCGCACGCGCAGGTGGAAGATTGGCGTACGCCCACGCGCTGGCTCGAAGCCCACTATGCGCCCGGCGACGGGCTGGTCTCGTACAACAACGTGCAGGGCTGTGAGCTTCCCGTCGCGTACTACCTGCAAACCGACGGCAGCCCCGCGCATTTTACGCTCGACTCCCCTGGTGCGGTGAACCTGGCGCTCTACGGCAGCGGCGATCCCTTCGCCCACTTTGGTGTCGCGCTCGATCCCGGTGCGCTCGCCGCCTACGCCGCGCATCACCCGCGCCTGTTCTTCATCGAAGGGCGCTTCAGCGACGGCGCCGACGCGGTCAGAGCGCACAAAGCGCAGGCCTGGCTCGACGCGCACTATCACTTTGTGGCGCAAACTAGCAGCGGCATCGTCACCATCCGGCTCTACGATATAGCCGCGCCGCTGCCCGCGTGATGACGCGCAGGGTGCTTCGCGACTCCAGAATGGCCAATGTGGCGGTCGCGATGGATTGGCCGCATCCCGACCAGCACACGCACTGCCCCTCCCAGCCGCGTTGACAACCTGACAGCGGGTCCCTAGAATAGCCTTCTGCGGTGTAGGCATGCCGCGGGATGGCGGCGGATGCCGCGGGTACAGCCGGAGAGGCAGGGGGAGCGAGTGGCGCAGAACACCGCGGGCGCGCTCGTGGGGCATACGCTCGGCCACTACTCGCTGACGGTCTTGCTGGGCGTCGGCGGGATGGCCGAGGTCTACCGCGCCCGCGATACCCGCCTGCGCCGCGAGGTGGCCGTCAAGGTGCTGCCCCCCACGCTGGCCGCCGACCCCTCCTACGTCACACGCTTCCGCTCCGAGGCGCGCCGCGTCGCCGCGCTCGGACACCCCAACATTGTGCCAGTGTATGAGTTTGGCGAGCAAGAGGGCTTGCTCTACCTGGTGATGCCGCTGGCCCCCGAATCACTGCGCGACCGCCTGCTGCGCCGCGGGCCGCTGCCGATCGCCGATGCGCTGGCGGTGGCCATCCAGGTGGCGAGTGCGCTGGAAGCCGCCCACGCCCAGGGCATCGTCCACCGCGATGTCAAACCCGAAAACATCCTGCTCGACCGCGACGGCCACGCGCTGCTCACCGACTTTGGCATCGCCCGCGAGCTGGCCTTCCTGCGCCGGGCGGGTGCGGTGCAGACGCTGGCGGCGACCGGGCTGCCGGTGGGCACGCCGGAATACATGGCGCCGGAGCAGCTGCGCAACGGCCCCATTGACCAGCGCGCCGACGTGTACGCGCTGGGGGCGGTGCTCTACGAGCTGTTATGTGGGGTGGCGCCCCACGAGGCGGCCACGCCTTACGAGGTCGCGGCGCTGGCGCTGACCACGCCGATCACGCCGCCCGCGCTGCGCAATCCGCGCGTGTGGCCCGCGCTGGAGGCCGTCGTCATGACTGCCCTGGCGCCGGCACCAGGAGATCGCTTCGCGAGCGTGGCGGAGCTGGCCATGGCATTGCGCGAGGCGAGCAAGCGCAGCACCGGCCTGCGCGGCAGCGTGAAGGCGACGCTGCCGATCTTCCGCAAGACGGCGATCGTCGACCCCTACGAGGGACCGACCCGCGAGGTGCTGGTCTATGGCTCGACTGGGCTGCCCACCCTGCGCGTTGGGCGCACACGGACGAAGCGCAACGGGTATAGCGGCGTGGCATCAGGGGTCGCGACTTCCTCCCCGCGGCGCCGGCGTCTGCTGAGTGTCGTCGTCGCGCTGCTGCTGGCGGCGGCCGTCGCTGTGAGCGGCTTCATGATCCTGCGCACGATCGGCGCGCCCGGCCAGAACGGCGGCGGGCACGGGTTGCAAGGCCTCGCACCGACGCCGACCAACACCACCGCCCCGACGGCCACCACCGCGCCGACCGCCACGTCAACTCCGATGCCCACGGGAACCGCCGAGCCGACCGCAACGCCCATCCCACAGCCTGTGCTGGCCCTCAGCCCCACGACGTGGCAGATTCATCGGCAGTACGCAAGCAGCAGCACGTGGTGCTACTCGGCGCCGACATCTGGCGGGACTCAAGACACACCGCTGACGATCACCAACAATGGCCCCGATCCGGTCTATTGGTCGTGGGGATGGGGATCGCAGACACCCCCACATAATGTCTTCTATTGGCTACTCAAGCCGTCAACGGCATATCAATCAGGCACGCCTAACGATGCGAAGCTTCAGCCGGGAAGCACAGACACGCTTGAAATTAAGATGTACTGTCCCACGACGCAGACGCCCTATACCATTACGCTCTTCGAGCTGGATAACGTCACAGGACAGTCGGTTTCGCAAACGATCACGCTGATTGTACCCGCGGCAAAGGGCTAGCTCGCCTCGGCCTCGCGTAGCAGGTGCAGCCGCAGCAGGTTGAGCGCGGTGATCGCGGCGCGGTGCTTGATCTCCTCGCGGTTGGCGCGGAAGTGCTGGAGGGTGTCGCTGACGCGCTCGCCGGACGCGACGGCGATGTAGACCGTGCCCACCGGCTGGTCTTCCTGGCGGTCGGGGCCGGCGACCCCAGTGATGCCGACGCCCACGTCCGCGCCGAGCTGCGCGGCTGCCGCACGCGCCATCGCGACGGCCGTCTCGGCGCTGATCACGCCGTGCCGCGCGACAATCTCCTCCGGCACGCCCCACTGCTCTTTGAGCGCCGTGGCGTACGAGACCAGCCCCCCGCGGAAGACGTCGGAGCTGCCGGGCACGTCGGTGATCAGGCTGGCGAGCAGCCCTCCGGTGCAGGACTCCATCGTGCCGAGCGTCAGGCCGCGCTCGCGCAGGATTGCCAGCGCGACGCTCGCCGGGGTGTCGCGGTCCACGCCGAGCACATGCGCCCCCAGCAGCTCGCGCGCCCGCGCCTCCACGGGCGCCAGCAGCGCCTGCGCCTCATCTTCGGCCGCCGCCTTGGCGCTGATGCGCACGTCCACCGCATCTTGCTTGGCGTAGGTGGCGATGGTCGGGTTCGTAGCGTGTAGCAGCTCCTGCAGGCGCTCCTCGACTGACGACTCGCCCAGCCCGGCGACCCGCAGCGTGCGCGTGACGAGCACTGCGTCCGCACCCGCGCGCAGGCGTGGCAGCGCCTCATGCTCCCACATGCGGCGCATCTCGTGCGGCACGCCTGGCATGGCGACGATGATTTTGCCGTCGCGCCAGACCCACCAGCCCGGCGCGGTGCCCACAGGATTGGGCAGCGGCGTCGCGGAGGGGATCACCCAGGCCTGCTTGACGTTGCGCTCCGGCATGACGACGCCGCGCCCGGCAAAGAACGCGCGCAGGTCGGCTTCGAGGCGTGGGTCCACGGCCGGCGTCTCGCCCAGCACAGCGGCGATCGCCTCGCGCGAGAGGTCGTCTTCGGTGGGGCCGAGGCCGCCGGTCATCACGACGAGATCGGCGCGCTCGCGTGCGCGGGCCAGCGTCTCGGTGAGGCGGCCAAGGTTATCGCCGACCTGCGAGACGAAGTAGAGGTCAATGCCCAGCCCGGCGAGCTGCTGGGCCAGGTAGGTGGCATTGGTGTCGGTGATATGGCCCAGCAGCAGCTCGGTGCCGATCGAGAGTATCTCCGCCCGCATCTCCCCGTCCTCTTCTCTTCTCATTGCCGGTGGCAATCTGCCGTGATCCGCGCCGTCTGGGCCTTCGGGGCACTGCCATATGTAGGCGTGCCCGCGAGAATTGTACAGCAGAAGGTCCCACTCGCCCCAGGCGCGATTTCATGGGCTTGATGCGCCGATCGCGTGGACGCGCAAGACCCTAAAGCGGCTACTATGCGTGCCATCGGTCCTGGCGCTTATGTTTGCTTGACACAAGATGTAGTAGTCGGGTGAGCATTTTGGCCTATACCACAAGATGTTGTGGAATGGGACTTGCAAACACTAGATGTTGTGCTGTACCCTATCAAGGCAGCCGTTCGCCAGACGACGTTGGTGTGGCGCGCGAGGGGTTTGTCGCGCGAGCGCCCGCGGCCGGTGACGCCGCAAAATCACTGCTACGCGACTCTGCACACGGGTATCTCCGCGTGTGGGGCATGGAGGAGATCGTATGGCGCGCCATCTACCCCATCAGGCAACAAGTGGGGAGTCGTCCGTACGCACGGGCGACGCCGAAGGGACCAAGCTGGAGGGTCTCCAGGACAAGGTTTTTCAAGATCGCTACGCCCTCAAGAATGAGGAAGGCACATCCCTGGAGGAGTTCCCCGAGCAGATGTGGCGGCGGGTCGCCCGCGGCATCGCGAGCGTGGAACCGACGCCGGAGAAGCGAGTGGAGTGGAGCGACAAGTTCTACGACCTGCTGAGCGACTTCAAATTTGTGCCGGGTGGGCGCATCCTGTCAGGCGCCGGCACAAACAACCAGGTGACCTACTACAACTGCTATGTCGTCGGATTGGGCGAAGATCCCCTCAACCCCGACGCGCCGAAGAAGCCGATGCTGGACCCTGAGCCGGGACGGATAGCGTTCTTCGATGCGTTGATGCAGATGACCGACATCATGTCGCGTTCGGGCGGTGTGGGGATCAATCTTTCATCGCTTTCTCCTCAGGGAACGCCTCTCGCTGTGGATGGTCGCGGGCGCGGCGGCGCTGTGCGACCTACCGTGGCGCTGAGCATTGGGCATCCCGATATTAATCTGTTTCTCGCCGAGCGCGATGGCCCCAATCTCCAGCACGTCGATCTCGCCGTCGTGGTGCCGCCCGACTTCGATCAGGCGCTTGCCACCGATGCCGACTGGACGCCTCAGTGGAACGACTGGCGCGGCCACACCGTGAAGGCGCGCGACCTGTGGGCGCGCATCCATGCTGGCGAGGCTCGGCCGATGAGCATCCTGCGACCAGACACGGCGGACCTGCTGGTGGACGACAGTCGCTTCTCGATTGTCGCAGGGGCCGCGGAGGCTGCGATGATGCTCTATCGCGGCGAGCGCCCAGTGGTGGACCTCTCGCGGCTGCGGCCGAAGGGCGCCTACATCAAGACGGTCAACGGCACCAGCTCAGGTCCCGTGGCCTGGATGTATCTCTACGATGCCGTCGCGCGCAGTGACGATGGCGCCTCACCGGCCGAAAAGGGTGTGATCTGGTACGGCGAGATCGCCTCAGTGATCACCGGCAAGACTATCCAGCAGGGGGGATCGCGCAGAGGCGCTCTGATGATCATGCTCGACGATGACCACCCCGACATCGAGGAGTTCATCGCCGCCAAGCGCATTGACCCTCAGACAAACCGGCCGGTGATGATCGAGCACGCCAACATGAGCCTATGCATCAGCGATGCCTTCATGGAGGCTGTGAAGGCGGATCTGCCGTGGGACCTCAAGTGGCAGGGTAAAGTGGTGCGCACGGTGCGCGCCCGCGACATCTGGGACAAGATCTGCGCCGCCGCGTGGCAGACCGCCGAGCCGGGCGTGGTCTTCATGCAGCGCGCGCGCGAGCAAAGCCCGATGTGGTATCGCGAGAACATCCGCTGCACGAATCCCTGCGGCGAGCAGCCTATTCCTGCGGGCGCCGTCTGCAACCTCGGGGCGCTCAACCTGGCGCGCTACGTGAGCGACGAGGGCGAGCTGCTGGAGGACGATCTCGCGCGCGACACGGCATATGCCGCACGCTTCCTGGATGACGTGGTGGATGCGACGCCGTACTTCTCGGACCTGCATGTCAAGATGCAGCGTGAGGGCACGCGGCGCGTGGGCCTCGGCACCATGGGACTGGCCGATGCGCTGATCAAGATGCATGTGGCGTACGGAAGCGCGGAATCGCTGGAAGTCATTGGACGTATCTACACCATCATCCGCGATGCCGCGTACCGCGAGAGCGTGGCGCTGGCGGAGGAGAAGGGCGCCTGCGGGTTCTTCGACCGCGAGCAGTATCCGCGGGGCAGCTTCATCCAGCGATTGCCACAGGATATCCAGCAAGGCATCCGCGAGCATGGCGTCCGCAACGGCGTGGTGCTGACACAGGCGCCAACGGGCACCACGAGCCTGCTGGCCGGCGTCTCCAGTGGCATCGAGCCGGTCTTCTCGTTCGCCACCAAGCGTGTGGACCGCATCGGCGAGCACATCATGTATCACCCGCTCTTCCAGGCGTGGCTGGAGGCCCATCCCGAACAGCAGCCGCCAGAGTATTTCGTCACAGCCCACGAACTGACGCCGGAGCAACACGTGACCGTCCAGGCTCGGGTACAGCAGTACACAGACAGTAGCATCTCGAAAACGTCTAACGCGCCGCACGATCACACTGTCGAGGACGTGAAGCGGCTCTACACTCTGGCCTATGAACTGGGCTGCAAGGGTGTCACCTACTACCGCGATGGCAGCCGCGACGCCGTGCTGACCGCCGTTGCCGAGCCATCCCGCGCCAGCACGAACACTACGGCGGGAGCGGAAGAGCGCGGAGCCGCGGGTGTTGCCAGCAACCAGCCGATGGACGCCGAGGAGGCTGCCATGAACGAGCATTCTGTGTCAGAGGAATCCCCGTCGCGCGAGCGGTTGGCTGCTGCCGCGCCCGTGCCCGCACCGTCTGGGCACCACGGCGTCTATCAGAACGGGGTCAAGATGCGTCCCGAAGTCGTCTCCGGCTACACCCGTCGTGTCCGCGCGCCAGAGGGCAACGTCAACGTCACGCTGAACTCCGACGAAGACGGCCTGCTGGAAGTCTTCGTCAACATCGGCAAGGCGGGGTCGGATGTGGCCGCGCTGGCCGAAGCGCTGGGTCGGCTGATCTCGCTCCATCTGCGACTCGACAGCCCCATCTCGCAGAACGAGCGCGCGCGTGAGGTCGCCCGCCAGCTCGGAGCGATTGGCGGCAGCACCTCAATCGGCTTCGGTCCCAACCGCGTGCGCTCGCTGCCCGATGCCGTCGCGCGCGCGCTGGAGGCGCACCTGAACGGCAACGCACCCGCGACCGCGCCGGCGCCAGGTCTGACTGCGGACAGCGGCGACGCTCCCCAGTCGGCGGAGGCAGGCGGACATGCGCCTAGCGCGAGCGGCGGCGCACCGGCCAACGGGAGCGCGGGCGGGGGCGGCCAGCCCAACGGCCACGGCCCCAACCCTGGCACGCTGGCGCTCTACACCGTCACCGGCAACCTCTGCCCGCAGTGCGGCAACAACACGCTCTACATGGAAGAGGGCTGCAAGAAGTGCGTGAGCTGCGGCCACAGCGAGTGTTAGCGCGCTAAGGTCAGCGGCGACCCGACACATACCACGCGGCGGAGATCAGCCGGCTTCATGGCCGTGCCTCTCCGCCGCGTCGCGTCTGAGATGCGCCGATTACTGCCCAGCACCCGTACCCGTGGCCGGCGCGGGCAGCGTGGGATTGGGTGCCTTGCCCACCAGCGCCGAGCAATCGTAGAGCTCGTAGGGACTGGGATAGCGGCGCGCGGTGAAGGGCGGCTGTGTGGTCCAGACCTGCGGCGGCACGGGCAAGCAGCGTGCGCTAACCCAATGGCTGAGCGCGTTGGTGTACTGCGCGTGCCAGGCCTCGAAGGTGCTCTGCGAAATCTGCGGAAACAGCGCGCGGAGCTGGTAGCGGGTTACATTGGCGGCCGGCAGCAGGAAGTACGAGACCGTCCCCTGCGAGACCATGGACGCCAGGTCGTCGAGCGTCAGAATCTGGTCGTCGCCGGTGAATCCACCCATCGCCATCACCGGCGCTCCTGTGGCCAGAATGATCGGCTCGGCGGCATCGGTGTTGACGGTCGCTAGCTCAAAGGGAGCCGCTCCGCGATGCGTCGCGAGGTATCGCATGAAGTGGGGATCGGCATACGGAAAGTAGGGTCCGCCGGCCTGCGCGTGCTGGGGTCCAGCGCTCGGCCAATTGCCTGCATTGCCCGTGGTGAGCGACCCCAGTGTCCACAGCGTCGGAGCAACCAGCAGCAGACCGAGGGCGGCTGCCGCGACCCCGCCCGCTCCGAGCGATAGCACAGGCGCGACGCGAGCGCGCCACGCGAGGGCGCGTTCTCCATGCCCAACCGGCAAGACCCGATCGGCGATGCCGCGCGCCAGACGCGGCGACGCCCGCACGGCGACCAGCACGGCGGCCAGACCCAGCGAAACCACCAGCACCAGCGGACGCAGCCAGGGATTCCACTTCGGCGCGGCGCCAAGCAGCGCGGCCTGCTCGATCCCAGTGGCCAGCACCGCCAGAGGCAGCAGCCAGGAGCCCCGGCCGCCGGCCAGATAGCCGCGCCACAGGGCAATCATGCCAATCGCCGCCAGCGCGCAGACCGCTGGCGCCAGCACGCTCAAGTAGTACACATTGAGGACCCGCGAGAAGCTGAAGACGAACCACGCCGCCAGCAGCCAGGCTGTCCAGAGTAGGTAGCCCTGCTGGCGCGTATTGAGGCGCCAGGTCAGCAGATCGCGCCACGTGCGCGGCATTCGGCGCTGGCGGCCAGGCAGGCGAATCGCGGCTAAGAGGCCGATCAGCGCCAGCGGCAGCAGCCAGCTCAACTGGCCGCCGAGTGCCGGCTGGAACAATCGCCAGGCTCCCGGGAAACCCTGGATGGGGTCCGGTACAGCGCTTTGCTTGTTGGTCGTCTCGCTTGCCAGCAGGCGATATGCCTGGATAGTGGCCATCACCGCCTGAGGTTCAGCGGGAACTCGCACAGCCGGAGACGTTCGCCTTTGAGCCGCTTCGGCCGGCGGAGCGTGGCGCGGCTCGCCCAGAATGCGGAAGATGCCGTTGTAGCCCAGCGTCAGCGACAGCTCGGAGTCGTCGGTGGTGGATCCCACATAGGGGCGCTGTGAGGCCGGCGTGAGGTCTACTATCGTGACCCACGACAGCGAGATGACCGCCAATACGGTGCCGGCCAGCGCGAGCTGGCCGATCCGCAGCCCCCAACCGCGCGGCGCGCCGAGCAGATAGACCAGCGCGAACGCCGGCACGACGAGGTACGCTTCGAGCGCCTTGACGTTGAAGCCCAGGCCCACCAGCACCGCCGCCAGCAGCAGCCAGCGCAGTGTGCCGGCGCGCAGCGCGCGTTGCAGCGCCCATGCGCCGGCCAACAGGAACGGCACCAGCAGCCCGTCGAGCACGTTATCGCGGCTCGTGATCACGCTCACCGGCGTGACGGCCAGCGCAAGCCCCGCCAGTACGCCCGCCTCTGGACCGAACGAGGTCCGCACCAGGCGCCACAGCAGCGCGACCGACACCACCCCCGCGACGGCCTGCGGCAGCAACAGGCCGAGCCACGAGAAGCCCAGCACCCGCGCCGAGATCGCTTGCAGCCATAGACCAAGCGGGGGCTTATCCACGCTGAGGAAGCCGCCGGGATCGAACGACACGAAGAAGAAATTGTGTCCGCTTTCGAGCATGCTGCGCACGGCGGTCGCGTAGTAGATATTGCCATAGCCGTTGGCGCTCAGCCGGTAGAAGTTGAGCGCCGTGGCAAGCAGGAGAACGGCGGCCAGCGCGATGCCTTCGACCCAGGTGACGGACGCGGGGCGCTCGGCCTGTTGCGCCAGCGAGCCTGTCGGCCACAGCCGGCCCGGATCGACGTGTGCGTTTGCCGCGACTTTAGACATGGAAGACAGGTCCCGCTGTGCCCGGTGGCCACTGCATCGAGGGCGCAACACGATTTGTGGGCCGCCTGCGCACCGTGCGGACACTCCACGCCACTCTACACGTCGCGGGGCGCCCGCAAAAGCGACCGTCCCCCCTTGGGGTGTTTTGGCGATGGCCCTTCGGCGTTACGGAGCTACGGCAGGTGCAATGTGCCCGTCGCGCTGAGCACGCCGATCAGCGCGACAAGCGCCAGCACGACCAGGATGGCCACCATCAGCGCCGGGTTGCTGCGCGCCTCCGCCGGCAGATCAGGTACATTCACTGGAATTGGAACGCCCTGCCCATCGCCGCCGCTTGGCGGCGCGCTTGGTCCAGGCTGGGCGCTGCCGCCGATCGGGAAGGGATTGCCGCTTGCCGGCAGCGTCAGGCCGCCGCCGGTGTCGAGCGTCGCCAGCCGATCCAGGAAGTCCGTGAATCCCTCGGCGCCAGTGTGCCCGGTGAGCTTGGCGTAGCACTCGCCGAGTGTCGCGCCGCCGGCGGTCGTGATCTGGCGCCACGAGTAGCCGAGCTGGCTGTTGAGATAGTACAGGAACAGCGTGCCACAGCCGTTGGCATCTTGATTGGTGTCGTCGGCGCTGTTGTCGTTGACGTAGTCGGCGTGCCCGTTGGCCCACCAGCCCTGCGCCGTCTGCACGATCAGCGGATTGAGCGCGGCATCACGCGCGACCGCCAGCGCACGCGAGAGCGCCTCGCCGTTGGTCTGGCCGCACTGCCAGCCGTTGTCGATCGCTGCCTCGAAGATCTCCACCAGCTCGGCGACCATCAGGCCGGGGGCCTCCTGCACCTGTGGCTCGATGTAGATGTCGGTGGCGTTGCAGCCGAAGTGATAGGCGCCGCCCGCCTGCGAGTCAATCAGCACCTGCAGCGGCAGCGCGGTGCGCGGCGTCGTTTGGTCGTCGCCTTGCTGGCCCGGCGGCAGATCGATGCCGCCGAACCAATCGCGCACCGCCGCATAGTCGGCCTCCGCGCGCTGCAGCACGGCCTGCGCCGAGGCGGTGCCATCCGCCGAGCCATCGGTATAGACGATGAAGTGATCGGTCTTGCCCACCTCGGTCTCGCCGCGGAACTGCTGTGTCGTGGTCCCCAAATAGAATGGTCCCTCATGCACCCGCCCTGCCAG
>DASVAA010000130.1:0-19873 GCA_036376595.1 Ktedonobacterales bacterium
GATCCTACGCCTTCGCTGACCCAGGCGATGACGGCGTCGCCGGCTCCCTTGCGAATCTGCTGCTCCTGAGCGGCTCCGGTGCCGTCCGGAGCGATGTCCACGCCGCTCATACGCGTCGAGGCGCTGAAGGGGATCAGCGTCATGCGCGTGGGGACTATACCCTGCCCGTCGAGCTTGTACTTGTCGCGCGCCAGCACGACGATCGAGCGGCCTTCGGGCGTCTCGTCGGGGATCGAAGAGAGCAGGGCGGCCTGGGCCAGCTCACGCTCGCTGACCCCCGCGACCGGCAGGAGCTCGGTCGCCATACGGTTGCCGAGGGTGATCGTGCCGGTCTTGTCCAGCAGCAGCACGTCCACGTCGCCCGCCGCCTCCACCGCGCGGCCGCTCATCGCCAGCACGTTGCGCTGCACTAGCCGGTCCATGCCGGCGATGCCGATGGCCGAGAGCAGTCCGCCGATGGTCGTCGGAATCAGGCAGACCAGCAGGGCGATCAACGCCGTGACGCTCACCGGCTGGCCGGAGTAGATGGCGAACGGCTCCAGCGTCACCACCGCCAGCAAGAAGATGATCGTCAGGCTCGCCAGCAGGATGTTGAGCGCCAGCTCGTTGGGCGTCTTCTGCCGGTTGGCGCCCTCAACCAGGGCGATCATGCGATCGAGGAAGGTCTCGCCGGGGTTCGAGGAGATGCGCACGACGATCCAGTCGGAGAGCACGCGCGTGCCGCCCGTTACCGCCGAGCGGTCGCCGCCGCTCTCGCGAATGACGGGGGCGGACTCGCCGGTGATCGCCGACTCATCGACCGAGGCGACGCCCTCGACCACCTCGCCGTCGCCAGGGATGGACTCGCCGGCCTCGACCAGCACCAGATCGCCCTTGCGCAATTGGGGCGCCGCGACTTCTTCAAAGTTGGTCTTGGGGCCACCGGACACACTGGAGCCGGGCTTGATGCGCTTGGCGAGCGTCTCGGTGCGAGCGCGGCGGAGCGTGTCGGCCTGCGCCTTGCCGCGCCCCTCTGCCATCGCCTCGGCGAAGTTGGCGAAGAGCACGGTGAACCACAGCCAGATCGTCACGCCGAAGACAAAGAGCCGGTCGCCAGCGAGGTGGGGGTCGATCAGGGTGCGCACGAGCTCGATGGTGCTGACGACGCTGCCGATCTCGACCACGAACATGACCGGGTTGCGGGCCTGCACGCGCGGGTCGAGCTTCTTGAAGGCATCGCCGATGGCGCGGCGGGTAATCTTCGGATCGAAGAGCGAGGCGGCGCGGCGCGGTGTGCGCGCCTTGGCCACTTCGCTGCCGATGCGCCCACGCTGAGGAGGTGCTGTCTGCGCTGCCTGCCCATTCGGAGACAGTTCTGCCTCGTGTGTGGAGGCGATCTCCGTCGGGGCTTGATCGCGATCTGCCATTGCAGGTACCTGCAGTTCTCTCTATCTGTCTATCTGTTCTGGTCGCGCTAGAACAGCTTGCCGGCATGCATGAGCAGCTGCTCGACGATCGGGCCGAGCGCCAGCGCGGGGAAGAAGGTCAACGCGCCGACGATCACGATCACGCCGATCACCAGCCCGCTAAAGATTGGCTTGGTCGTCGGGAATGTGCCTGGGCTTGCCGCGACCACCCGCTTGCGCACCAGTGAGCCGGCCAGCGCCAATACCGGGATCAGGAAGGCAAAGCGGCCGATCAGCATCGCGAACGCGCCGGTCCAGTTGTAGAAGGCGAAGGAGGGCGTGCCGACGGTCGTGGTGCCCAGGCCGGCGAATGCCGAGCCGTTGTTGCCGGTCATCGAGCTGAAGGCGTAGAGCAGCTCGCTCAGGCCGTGCGGGCCGGGGTTGGCGATGGCCGCGGTACCGGGTCGGGTGACGACGCCGATCGCCGTGAAGCCCAGGATCGAGAGTGGCAGGATTAGGATGGCGAGCGCCGCCATCTTCATCTCGTACTGCTCGATCTTCTTGCCGAGATACTCCGGCGTTCTGCCGACCATCAAGCCGGCGATGAAGACGGCGAGCACGGCAAAGACCAGCAGACCGTAGAGACCGGAGCCGACCCCGCCGAAGACGATCTCGCCGAGCTGGATGTTAACCATCGGCACCATGCCGCCGATCGGCGTGTAGCTGTCGATCCAGCTATTGACCGCGCCGCACGAGGCGTCGGTGGTGATGGTGGCAAACAGTGTCGAGGAGGCGATGCCGAAGCGCAGCTCCTTGCCCTCCATATTGCCCCCGGGCTGCGCCAGCGCGTACTCATGCGGCGTCTGGTCAATGCCCAGCCGCGCGAACGCCGGATTACCCGCCTGCTCAGCGCCCAGCGTGACGAACGCCCCCAGGAGGAAGAGCAGGCTTACGGCGCTGAAGAGCACCCAGCCCTGCTTCGTGTTGCCGGCCATCTTGCCGAACATGTAGATCAGGCCGGCGCCGAGGCTGAAGATCGCGAGCATCTCCAGCAGATTGGTGAACGGCGTGGGATTCTCGAAGGGGTGCGCTGAGTTGGCGTTGAAGAAGCCGCCGCCGTTGGTGCCCAGCATCTTGATCGCTTCCTGTGAGGCGACTGGCCCCTGCGCAATGGTCTGCGCGAACCCCTGAATGCCCGTGAGGTGGGTGTAGGCGTTGAAGTTCTGTGGCACGCCCTGCCAGACGAGGACGAGCGCGAAGACGAACGCGAACGGCAGCAGGATGTAGAGGCAGCAGCGGGTGAGGTCCACCCAGAAGTTGCCCAGGGCGCGGCCGCTGTGCCGTGTGAAGCCGCGGATCACGGCCACGGCAATACAGATGCCCACCGCGGCCGAGACGAAGTTATGAAAGGCGAGGCCGGCCATCTGCGTGAGATAACTCATGGTCGTCTCGCCGCCGTAGTTCTGCCAGTTGGTGTTGGTCAAGAAGCTGACGGCGGTGTTCCAGGCAAGCAGCGGGTCTACCGGGCCTTGCCCCGCGGGGTTGAGCGGCAGGTGGTTCTGGATACGCTCGAAAATGTAGAGCGGCACCGTCGAGATGACCTCGAAGAGCAGCATCGCGACGGTGTAGATCTTCCAGTCGTGCTCGCGCCGCTCATCCACGCCCGAGATGGTGTACAGCACCCGCTCAACCGGCCGCAGCACCGGCTCGAGCCAGGTGCTCTTCTTCTCAAAGACGGCGATGAGATAGAGGCCCACCGGCTTGGTGATGAGCAGCAGCAGCGCGAAGTAGACCAGGACCTGGGCGACGCCGTTGAAGGTAAACGACATGACGTGCAGCCCCACCTAGAATTTGTCGGGCCGCAGCAGTGCGACCGCGAGATAAATCGTCACCAACAAGGCAACGATGCCGGTCAGGATGTATTCGAGTCCCATGAGCCCCTCCGGTCCGGATAATCCTTCGGTCTACAGCCGGTCGCAGGCGTAGACGAACGCGATCAGCAGCGCGAACGAGACCGCCGAAACGGCGGCGAACAAGAGATCAGCCATTGCACGAGCCTTTCACACCTGAGTCGCCAGGCTACCCTGCGGCCGCGGCACCATGCGCGCGACAAGCCGCATCAGCGCGTCCACGGGGAAGGGCTTGAGCAGCACCGCGTCGGGGTGAAACTCGTCCAGCCGGCACGGCGCCGGGCGCACCGCGGTTGTGACGACTACTCGCGGCGCATAGGCGGTGTGATAGCTATCCGCAAGCTCGGGGCGATGCAGGGCGCGCAGCACATCCCAGCCGGTGCGGTCGGGCAAATAGATGTCGAGCACGATCACGTCAAAGGGGCGCGGAAACGCCCTCACCGCCTCCAGCGCGGTCTCGACGCTATCCGCCTCGGCAACTGTATAGCCCCGTCGGGCAAAGTTGATCGTCAGGATGCGGCGCAGCTGGTCGTCATCCTCGACGAGGAGCACCGATGCCATTGCCATGCTCGGATACCGCCTTCCCATGGTGTGCGCGGCGGAGATCATCCAAGCGACGTCCATCGCGAGACCCACGGAAGAACGATACGCGGCATCAACTAAGGGCCGCCTAAAGAAGAGGTGCGGAGCGCCTCAAGAAATCCTCAATGTCTTGCGGCGCACAGACATGCGGGCGGGGCGCTACGTGGTGGCACGTATGCCAGCCCGTTGGCATCTCGTTTGCAACGGAGGGCTGAAGATTATGGCTCACTGCGCAAGCGATAGCCGATGCCGGCTTCGGTGAGGAGGTACTGCGGGCGACTGGGGTCCGGCTCGATCTTGCGCCGCAATTGGCCGACGAAGACGTAAAGATACTGATCCTCGGCGGCATATTGCGGCCCCCACACCGCCTGAAGCAGCGTGCGGCGAGTGATCACCTTGCCGGCATGGATCGCCAGATACTTGAGCATCTCGTACTCCGTGGGCGTCAGGTGGACCTCGCGTCCATCCACGGTGACTTGCCGCCGCTCGAAGTCTATGACGAGGCCGCCGGTTTGGAAGCGCGCGTCTGGCGCGCCGCCGGACGCTCCCGCGCTGGAGTGGGCGGCATGGCGCAGCGCGACCCGAATGCGGGCAATCAGCTCGCGCATGCTGAAGGGCTTGGTGAGGTAATCGTCGGCGCCCAGCTCCAGCGCCGCGACCTTGTCGGCGTCGTCGCCGCGCACTGAGAGCACGATGATCGGCACGACGGACCAGGTGCGGAGCTGGCGGCAGACCTCGATGCCGTCCACGTCTGGGAGCGTCAGGTCAAGAATCACCACGTCTGGATGCCAGCGGGCGGCCAGGTCGAGTCCCTGTGCCCCGGTGAGCGCCCCCTCCACGACGAACTGCTCGCCCGCCAGCCGCGTGCGGATCGCGCGCTGGAGCTCCGGCTCGTCGTCAATCACCAGCACCCGCACCCCTCCTCCGTGCCCACGGGCGGTCTGGGGGGCTTCGGGCGTGCCAGCGTGGGCGTCGCGTGTGGGGTCGGGCGCCCCTGTGTCGTGCGGCGAGTCTTTCATGCGTGGCCTCCGCCGGCCGAATCTGCCACGCGCCGCGCGTCCGGCGGCTCGGCCGTGCCCGCTGCAACGGCGTCCTGCGCCAGCGGCAGCGTGAGCACCACGGTGGCGCCTGTCCCCGGCGTGCTTTCCGCCCAGATGCGCCCGCCGTGCGCTTCGACGATCGCCGCGCTGATCGCCAGCCCCAAGCCAGTACCTGTCGGCGGCCGCTGCGTCGCCCAGGGCAGCTCGACGTGCTGGACACGATAGAACTTGTCGAAGATCAGGTGCAGCTCATGCGGCGGAATCCCAATGCCTCGATCCGTCACGCGGACTTCCACCTCCTCCGTCTCCTCCAATATACGAGCGCCAATCCGAATTGGCGTCTCTGGCGGCGAGTATTTCAGGGCGTTCTCAATCAGGTTCGTCAAAACCTCCTCGATCTGTCCGTGATCGAGGGGCACCGGGGGTACGTCATCCGGCACGGCGACCTCGACTGTGCGACCGGCAGTGCGCCCCACCAGGTCCAGCCGATCGAGCACGGTCGCGATGACATCCCCAATGGGATACCACTGCGTGTGGGGAACGGCCACGCCGGCTTCGAGCCGCGAGAGATCGATCAGGTTGCTGACGAGGCGCCCCAGCCGGTCGGCGCTGCTGGCGATAGTCTGCGCGAACTCGCGGCGCTCCGCGTCGGTCCATTGCATCTCCGGCTCCAGCAGACTTTCGGCCGCCACCTGGATCGCGGCGAGGGGCGTCTGCAGATCGTGGGTGACGGAGCCGAGCAGCGCATCCTTGAGCTGATCGCCTTCGCGCAGCGCCTCGGCGTGAACCGCTTCGCGCTGAAGCGCAAGTCGATCGATCGCCAGCGCGATCTGCTCGCAGAAGGCGGCAAACAGTGTGGCCCACGGCTCCGGCGTGTCTCCCGGCTGCTCCATGCTGGCGGCCGCGACCAGTGCGCGCACTGCCAGCTGGCCCGCGAGACCCAAGAGGCCAACCATCTTCGCTCCGCTCCGCAGCGGGACGAAATAGATCAGCGTCGCCGGTCCGTCGCCCGGAGCATTGTCGCGCGCGTGCAGCTCGCCGCCGACCGCCGCGCCACGCTCCAAGGCCCAGCTCGCCTGACCGGCATGCTCGCGGATGGTGAGCGAGAGCGAATCCGTAAAGGGTCCTTCCGCCGGCATCAGCGCGCGCACCGCCGGACGCCCCTCATTATCGGACAGGATCACGGCACACGCCTCGACACCGGCAGGATCAAAGACCTGCGCAACGCGCTCCGCCACCGCCGCCAGCAGGGCAGACTCATCAGGAGTCGAGGCCGTCAGTTGGGCCAGATGGTAGAGCGTCGCGGTGCGCTGCTCGCTGGCGAGCGCCTGCTGCCGGCTGGCGATGGCCTCCTGGGCGCGCGTCTGGATCGCCGCGGTCAGGTGCCCGCCAACGAGCGCCGCGGCAAGCAGCGCGAAGAGTGAGAGCCACTCGGTGGGGTCGTCCACGGTCAACTTGAAGAGCGGCGGGATGAAGAAGAAGTCGTAGGCGAGGAACGCCAGAACAGATGCCATGATCCCCGGACCACGCCCGTAGGTGGCGGCGAGGGCAAGCACCACCAGCAGGTAGATCAGCGAGATATTGGCGATGTGGACCCGGAGCTGGATGAGGGCGATGACGAGCGAGGCGGCGCCAACCCCCACGGGCGCGAGCATGTAGCCCGCGATGCGCGACGCCTGCGCGCGCGCCGCAAGCCGCGCGACTGGCTGCAGCCGGACACGCATCTGTGCACGCAGCCACGGCCATGCGATGCGGCGCGATCCTGCCGGTGCGATCTGAGGTACCTTACGGATATAGGGTGAAGACATGTGGTGACACCACGGTTGCTCGCGGCCGATGCCCGCAAGCGCGGCGGCACACCACGTCGCGATGCTGTGCTCGGCCGCATCCGGTATCATACCCCGCACGCACACCCTCCCGCGGAGGCCGCGGGCACGACACCTCAGCGGCAATGCGTGGCAATGCTACGTCTGTCTGGTGTGCGCGTGATACGATGCGCGGTGAAGGTCGCCTGTGAGACCAGGAGTTGAGAAGGGGTGAGCACGATGCCCGACACGCCAAGCCGCCCGCGCGAGCTGCGCCGCGTCTCCGCCACGCGCTACGTGACGCCGCTGCGCGAGGGCGGCTCGCTGCCGGGGCTGATGGAAGCCGATGACGAGGGCATCTACGTGGTCAAGTTCCGCGGTGCGGGGCAGGGACCCAAGGCGTTGGTGGCCGAGGTGATCGCCGGCGAGATTGGGCGCGCGCTGGGCCTGAGCGTGCCGGAGCTGGTGCTGATCGATCTCGATGCGGCGCTGGGCCGCAGCGAGCGTGACTACGAGGTGCGCTCGCTGATCGTCGGCAGCGCGGGCCTGAACCTGGGGATGGACTTCCTGCCGGGGGCGCTGGCCTACGAGCCAGGTGCCTCGCCGCGCGTGGACGCCGACCTCGCCTCGCGCATTGTCTGGTTCGACGCCTTCGTCACCAACGTGGACCGCACGGCGCGCAACCCCAACCTGCTCGAATGGCACCGCCGTTTGTGGCTAATCGACCACGGCGCCGCGCTCTACTTCCACCACGGCGCCAGTGGCGACTATCCGGCGCGGGCGGGCGCGACATTCCCGCGGATCGCCGATCACGTGCTGCTGCCCAATGCCGCGCGTCTGGAGGAGGCGGATGCGGCGCTGCGGCCGCTGCTGGACCGCGCGACACTGGAAGCCATCGTGCGCCTCGTGCCCGACGAGTGGCTGGCGCAGCCCGGCGCCCCCGCGCTCGAGGATCAGCGCGCGGCATACATCGAGTACCTGGCGCGGCGCCTGGAGCATGCCGAGCAGTTTGTGGAGGAGGCCCAGCGTGCCCGCGCGCAGCACGTTTGAGTACGCCGTCGTCCGCGTGGTGCCCAGCGTGGAGCGCGGCGAGTTCCTCAACGCCGGGGTGATCCTCTTCAGCCGCGAGCGGGGCTATCTCGCCGCGCGGGTCGCGCTTGATGCCCGGCGCCTGCGTTCGCTCGCTCCCACACTGGATGCCGCCACCCTCGCCACGCTCACCGCGCATCTCGACTCCATCCCGCGCGTCGCCGCTGGCGAGCCGGATGCTGGCCCTATCGCACGCCTCAGCCAGCCGGAGCGGTACCACTGGCTGGTGGCGCCGCGCAGCACGATGGTGCAAATCTCGGAGGTCCACAGCGGCCTCTGCGACGATCCCGCCGCCGCGCTCGACCGCCTCTTTGACGAGCTGGTGACGGTGCATCCGCGCTCTCGCCAGCGGTCGCACTCCCAGGGCGCGGAGACGTCAGGCAGCAGGCGGCCAGCCGGTAGCTGACGGCGCTGCGCCACCTGCTCCTACCGCCCGTGGCACATCTTGTACTTCTTGCCGCTGCCGCAGGGGCAGGGATCGTTGCGGCCGACCCTGGCGTTGTTCGCTGACGAGCTGGCCGCGGCCGTCGCCGCGGCGACACGCGCCGGCTGGCGCTGGGCGCCCGAATTGCCCGGCCGCATCTGGCCCCTGGTGGTCGAGCCGCTCTTGCCCGGAGCGCCACCTTTGGCGAGCGAGCCGCTGGCGCCCTTGCCCGCCGGGCGATTGCCGTTGTGCCCGTTGTGCTTGTCGCGTCCGTTGCGGCCGTTCTGGCCGTTGGCGCCTGCGCTGGCACCATTCGCGGCAGCGGCCTTCGCGGCTGCCGCGTCGGCCGCCGAGAGCTGCGCCGTACTGCCCAGCGACGTGCCGGCATCCTTCGACTGGCCCAACGCGCGAGCAATCGCCTCGGCGTTGGTGCGCAGGCCCTTGGGCAGCGCCTGCTGGGGCGGCTCGGCGAGCTGGATCTGCACCTGCCCGCGGAAGAGCAGGTCCACGATGTGGTGCTCGAGGTCGAGCTTGAGCTCTTCGAACGCCTTGAAGCCCTCGCTCTTGAACTCGTTGAGCGGGTCGCGCTGGGCCATGCCGCGCAGGCCGATGCCGCTGCGCATCACGTCGACCGAATCAATGTGCTCCTGCCAGAGGCGGTCCACCACCTGCAAGATTACCATACGCTCGAACTGGCGCATGTAGAAGTCGCCCGGCTCGAGGGCGTTCAACTCTGTGGCCGCGTTCACTACCGCCGCCTCTTTGTTCGCGTAGCCCTCCAGCGCCAGCTCGACCAGCCCGCTGATCAGCGCGTCGCGGCGGAGCTGGTTGGCGTCTTCGGGGAAGAACTCGTCCGGCACGCCGATACCCCAGGTATCGAACTGCTTGACGATGCTCTCCAGGTCCCAATTCTCGGGATGCGCGCCGACCATGTGGGCCTCGGCAACACGGCGCACCTCGCGCTCGATCATCTGCTCACAGCGGTCGTGCATATCACTCTTCTCGAGCACCGCCTGGCGGTCGGCGTAGATGATCTCGCGCTGCTTGGCGATCACGTCGTCATACTCCACGACGTGCTTGCGGATGTCGAAGTTGTAGGCCTCGACCTTGGTCTGCGCCTGGTCGATCAGCTTGCTGACCATCGCGGCTTCGAGCGGCACGTCGTCGTCCATGCCCATCTTCTGCATCAGGCCGGCGGCACGGTCGGTGCCGAAGCGGCGCATCAGCTCGTCCTCTAGCGAGAGGAAGAAGCGCGATTCACCGGGGTCGCCCTGGCGGCCGGAGCGGCCGCGGAGCTGGTTGTCAATGCGGCGCGACTCGTGGCGCTCGGTGCCGACGATGTAGAGGCCGCCGGCCTCGACCACCTTCTCGCGGTCCGCCTCGCAGCGCCGCTTGGCCTCCTCCAGCGCCTCCTCGCGGTCCTCAGGCTCGGCAAATTCGGGCTCGATGTCGCGCTCGCGCAGGATCTCGTCCACGAAGCCCGCTGGGTTGCCGCCAAGCACGATGTCAGTGCCGCGGCCCGCCATGTTGGTCGCCACGGTGACGGCGCCGCTGCGGCCCGCCTGGGCGATGACTGTCGCCTCGCGCGCGTGCTGCTTGGCGTTGAGCACGTTGTGCGCGATGCCATGCTGGTTGAGCAGGCTGGAGAGATACTCCGACACCTCGACTGAGGTCGTGCCGACCAGCACCGGCTGGCCCGCCTCGTGGCGCTCTTCGATCTCCTGCACCACCGCGTCGAATTTGCCATGCTCGGTGCGATAGATGAAGTCGGAGAAGTCTTCGCGGATCACCGGCACATTGGTGGGGATCGAGATCACGTCGAGCTTGTATATTTTGTGAAATTCCTCGGCCTCGGTCAGCGCCGTGCCGGTCATGCCGGCGAGCTTCTTGTAGAGCCGGAAGTAGTTCTGGAAGGTAATCGTCGCCAGCGTGCGGTTCTCTTGCTGGATGCGCACGCCCTCCTTGGCCTCGATGGCCTGGTGCAGACCTTCGCTATAGCGCCGGCCCACCAGCACACGCCCGGTGAACTCGTCCACGATCAGCACCTCGCCGTCGCGGATCATGTACTCCTTGTCTTTGGCGAAGAGCGCATGCGCCTTGAGGGCGTTCTCGAGGTGGCGCGTCAGCTCCATGTCGTCGTAGATGTTCTTGAGGCCGAGCATCTTCTCGACCTTGTCAATGCCCTCGTCGGTGATCGCCACCGTCTTGGTCTTGGCATCGGTGGTGTAGTCGCTGTCGGCTTTGAGCCGCGGCACCAGGCGCGCGAAGGTCTTGTAGAGTTCGTTGGACTCCTCGGCCTGGCCGGAGATGATCAGTGGCGTGCGCGCCTCGTCGATCAGGATGTTGTCCACCTCGTCCACGATGGCATAGTTCAGCTCGCGCTGCGAGCAGAGCGAGAGGTCGGGCACCATGTGGTCGCGCAGGTAGTCGAAGCCCAACTCGTTGTTGGTGCCATAGGTGATGTCGGCGGCGTAGGATGCCTTGCGCTCGGCGCTCTGCGGCTGCTGCGTGGTGAGGATTACGCCGACGTTGAGACCCAGGAACTCGTGGATCTTGCCCATCCAGTCGCGGTCGCGCTGGGCGAGGTAATCGTTGACGGTGACGACATGCACGCCCTTGCCGGGCAGCGCGTTGAGGTAGGAGGGGAGGGTGGCAACCAGCGTCTTGCCCTCGCCGGTGCGCATCTCGGCGATCTTGCCCTGGTGCAGCACATAACCGCCGATGAGCTGCACGTCGAAGTGGCGCATGCCGATCGCGCGGCGGCTGGCCTCGCGCACGGCGGCGAAGGCCGAGGGCAGCAGGTCGTCGAGGTCGGCGCCGTTGTCGAGCTCCTGGCGGAACTCGGCGGTCAGGGCACGCAGGTCCTCGTCGGAGAGTGCGCGCATCTCGTCTTCGAGGCCATTGATCTGCTCGACGATCGGCCGAATCTTCTTCAGCTCTTTTTCATTGGGATCGCCGAGAATCTTGGTAAAGAAGCTCATCGGTCAGCCACTCTCCGGCTCTCTATACAACACGCCGTGGCGCACGCACGGGTTGTGTCCTTGCGGGCAATATAGCACCTCGCCTCGCCGCCGGTCACATCACCAGCAACGCGAGACGCCCTCATCCGGCCACGGCGCGACAGGATTCCACCGTCAACAGTACTACGATCAAGTCGTCACAACAGCGCACCAAATTATATCACAGGGCCGCGACCGGCCGGCCCTCGCGTATAACGCCAGCGCGAGGCGCATGGATAGGCTGAATCTCTTCGCATCTTGCCTGCCCGAATGCTGCTATAATGGGGCCTGACGTGCAATTCGGGTGACTTTCGCTGGCATCCTGCTATCAGGTCGAACGCGCTGTTGAGATCGCCTCGCGCCGCTTGCCAACCGGGTTGGCTTCCGCTTTTGCGTGGCGCGATGGGAATGGGGACGTGGAACCAATGATGCCCGGTTGGCACCGTCCTGAGGCAGGCCCAGTTGGGAGCAACCACGGGGAGAACACGACGGATGGATGATTCCAAGAAGACGGGGGCGCAACAGCAGGATCGCGCACAGCGCCGCATGGAGCTGACCGGCGAGGCGCCGGGTGGCACGGGAGCGCAAGCACAGGCGCAGGCAGCGACAGCCGAAGTAACGCGCCGCGCGGCCACGATGCCCACCGCGCCGATCCCGCCCGACGCCACTGACGAGGCGCTGCCCGATCCGCGCGACGCCGCCACGCGCACGCGGCTGACACAGCGCACGGCGACCGGCGGCTACGCGATACCCGAGGCGAGCCTGGTGCGGGCGATCCGCGGCTGGCGCGCCAAGGGCGAGATAAGCGTCGTGCGGACACTCTGCGGGCTGCTGATCGAGCGCTGCCAGCCGGAGTTCCAGCGGCGCGCATGGGGATTGCGCCACCGGCCGGACCTGATGGAAGAGGCGATTGCGGGCATGATCGAACAGGTCTTGCGCGAGGCGCAAGACCCCGGCGAAATCTTCATGACGCAGAACTTCGTCCACTACCTGCGCTGCTGCGCCGCCGACAACTTCGGCCGGGTGCTGCGGCAGGAGGGCCTGAGCTACCGCCGCGACGAGCAGGGCCGGCCAGCGGGGCGTCCGCTGCACGTGCCGCGGGCGCTGGTGGACCGCATTGACGTGGCGGCCGAGGACCGCGAAGAGGAGCCGGGTGCGGCGCCGATCATCGCGGACCCGCGCGACGGGCTGGAGGAGCGCATGGCAGCTATCGAGGCGCAGCGCATCCTGAGCTACCTACCCGATCCGCTCGACCGCCAGATCATGGTCTTGCGGGCGTTGGAGCACCAGCGCTGGGATGACATCGCCAAGCTCTGCGGCAAGACGGAGCGGACGATGCGCCTGCGCTACGAAAAGGCGATCGTGAAGCTGCGGCAAAGCATCGAGGCCGAGGCCGCGACAGCGGTGGCGCGCTAGCGTTCCACCGGCGGCATTACACGGGATTTGGGCACGATACGGGTGAGGAGTACGGCAATGAGGCAGACGACAAAGGGCGCCCTGCCAGGGGGCAAGGCTCCCGGTGGGGGTGGCGATCTGATGCGGGCGAAGATGGATCTGGTGGCCGCGTGCGGGCGCGGCGAGCCGGACGCGCTGGGGCACATCCTGGCGACCTATCCCGCGCACATCCCGGAGCTGATCGAGTTCAGTGTGGCGCTGCGGGCGAGTAGCGGCTACGAGCACGAGGCGCTGACGGCGCAGTCGGCGGCGGTGGCCGAGCGGGCGCTGGATCGCGCGATGGCGGCGGTCTTCGGCGGCGAGACGCCAGTGGCGGCGCCTGCTGCGGCACCGCGTGTGGTAGCGACCGTGGCGCGCGGGGCGCAGGGCGTGGTGGCGACGCTGAAGCAACTGCGCAAGGCGCGCAAGCTCACGCCGCGCGCACTGGGCGACCGCGTGGGGCTGGGCGTGGACGTGGTGACCAACCTGGAGCATGGGCTGATCCGCGCGGCGAGTGTGCCGGAGCGGCTGGTGAAGGCGCTGGCCGACGCGCTGGGCGCGAATCTGGACCAGGTGACAACCGCGCTCAACGCACAGCCGGCGATCGTCCCAGCCCTTCAGCGCGCGCGCAGCGGCGCGACCAAGGATGCGCCCCAGATGGAGGCGATGGATTTCGCCGAGGCGGTGCGCATCAGCACCAACATGACCGACGAGCAGAAGGCGCGCTGGCTCGACGAGTAGGGATGGCAGGGACGGTGAACGCGGAGTCCGCGGAGAATCGCGGAGGACGCGGAAACCAGAGCAAGAGCAAGGACCGAATTGGTCGATCTGCGTTGTGCCGTGCGCGTCTCGCGCTTGCAAGGGGTTGCCGCCTCACCCGCGGCCCCTTGCGCGTCGCGCGTCCACCGGACGTTCCCCTATCGTCCCTGTCGGCGCTCCGCGCTCGCGATGCGCGTATGGAACCACTCGCTCATGCGCTCCCATTGGTCGTCTGGGATGTCGCTGTACTTTGCGACATGGAAGCTCGCGTTCAGCTCGCCGTAGATCGCCCCGAAGGAGAAGCCGCCGAGATCGTGTAGCCGCGCCGCCATCGCGCGCACCGTCGCCTGGTGCTCCGTCGTGAGCGTCTTGGGACCGAGCAACTCCTTCATCGCGACCACGATCTGCGAGAGCGCCTCTACCCCCTCCACACGGTCTTCGAGCGCGTCTTGCCGCTGCTCCAATATGTCCTGGCGCTGTGCGAGCGCCTGGTGCTGGCGCTCACTCTCCTCACGCCAGGCATCTATCTGGTCCTGCCAGTCGAGCCATGCGCGCATCCCCCGCCGCCACTCAGCCCATTCCGCGCGACTGGCATCGCGTCCTGGCGGCGCCGGCTCGATCATGGACTCCGAAGGAACCGGCGCGCCCGGCTGAGGCAATGAGGAGTGCTGCTTGCTGGCGAAGTGCTGCGCCAGGACCTTCACACACTCACGCTGGAAGACGATCACATCCGGCCGCGTCTCGGGTTTTACGCGATTCTCGTCAATGCCAAAGAGCCAGCCAGGGAGCACGTCGAGCGTCAGCGCCGGCATGACCTGAGGACCGCCCTCAGTTTGCACACGCACGGACACAAGGCCATCGGTCAGCGCCGTCTGGCGTAGGATACGGCGCAACTGGGCCTGTACATTGAGGTTCAGCCCTTCGCAGATCCAGCGCAGGACCACGCAGATCCGGCCATCATGCAACCGCACCGCCACCAGCGTGCGCCCATAGAAGGGAACGGAATCTTGCTCAGCCGGAGCCAAAGCCTCACCCGGAACGTTGTCGTTAGTGTTGTCAGTGCCCATCTCTTCCGCCTCTCGAATAGGGGGTAGTCATCATGGCTACCCCTTTGCCATTGGGGCACTGATGAGCAGGATTGGGGGATCGGGCGGATAGCAGAACCGGGGAAACTCAAACATGCTATCCTATTTCGTAGCCCTCGCACTGTCTACGTCAGCGCCGGGGTCAGATGGGCGTACCCGTTGCCGCGGGTGCGTCCATCGCACGTTCTGCCGCCAGTATAGCATGCGGGTACATAGTGCAAGGCACGTAGCCAGAATGGAGCGACGAACGGGCTACGGGTCATGGCTGCAAGACCGTGACATGGGCGCCGAGCCGCGCGAGATCGGCGAAGAAGCCGGGATAGCTCTTGGCGACGGCGTTCGCTCCCCTGATCGTGAGACCCGACGCGCTGCGCAGGCCGGCGATGGCGAGTGCCTGCACCAGCCGGTGGTCGTCGTGCCCCGCGACGCCAACCCCGCCGGCGATGCCCTCCGGCCGGCCGCGCACGACGATCGCGTCGTCTTCGGCGGTAATGTCGGCCCCCGCGCGGGCCAGCTCGGCGCACAGGTCGCCGATGCGGTCGCTTTCCTTGAGGCGCAGCGTGCCTGCGCGCTCGAAGCGTGTCTCGCCGGGGACGAAGCACGCCGCGGCCGCGAGCACCGGCACGCTGTCTATGATCGCGTCGGCGTCGAGGACGACTGTGGCAGAAGGATTCACCACAGAGGAAACGGAGGGAACGGAGGGCAGAGCAGAGGGAGAGGAGAGAGCAACCGCAGAGGACGCCGAGGACGCAGAGGAGAAAGCGGAGGGAGAAATTGAGAGCGCGGAGGGTGCGGAGGACAGGACGACATGCGCGCCCAGCGTGATCAGCGCGGCGAGCATATCAGGGGCCCCTTCGCTCTCGGCGTCGAAGCCGGCGAGCGTAAGGCGACGGCGCAGCACGAGCGTGGCGGCGGAGAGGGCAGCAGCGGAAGGTACGTCGCCGGGGACGGTGTACTCGCGGGCGGCGAAGCGCTGCTCCCCCGGCACGACGAAATGACGCAGGTTGGGTGCGGCTGTGACGGCGATCCCAGCGGCGGCGAGGGCATCGAGCGTCGCGCGCACCAGTGGCGCCGAGCGCAGATCGTCCGTCACGCTGATCTCCAGGCCGCGGGACAACAGCGGCGCGAGATAGAGCAGCGCGCTGAGATACTGCGAGCTGTGCGCGCCCGACACCGTGACCGCGCGACCCTGGGGTGGTCCGCCGCGCAGCGTGACAGGCAGCAGCCCACCCGGCTCGCGCGCCGTCACGTCGAGGCCGAGCTGGCGCAACGCAGCCAATAGATCGGCGTTGGGACGCCGGCCCAGCGAGTCGGGGTGGTCGGTCTCGAAATGCACCTCTGGCAGCAGCGCGCCGATTCCCAGCAGCAGCCGCAGCACCGCCCCCGCGTTGCCCATCCGCAGCGGCTCGTCCGGAACCGCCAGTCGCCCACCGACGCCCTCCACGCGCAGCGACCAGATGAGCGACCCCTCGCCGCTGCCCGTGCTCGGCTCGGCTTCCCAGGTCAGCCGGCCGCCGAGCGCGCGCAGTACCCGCACCAGCACCGCCGTATCATCCGCGAGCGCCGGTCCCCGCACGCGCGACTCGCCTGCCGCCAGAAAGGCATTGAGCAGGTAGCGCAGCGTGAGGTACTTTGAGCCGGGCAGCGCGAGCTTGGCCGGCGCCTCCGTGGACGCGGGCGTCGCATCCGGCGCGGGACCGGCGACATGCACCATCCGTGGCGGAGCGGGTAGCGGCGGCAGCGCGGCGCTGGCGGGGTTCCAGTCGTGAGCAGGGGGATGATCGTTCACCAGCGGGCCTCTACAGAGATTGCATAGCCTTCAGCGCGTTCACAATGGGTGGTATCGCAGCGCGCGAGCGCGTCAAGGTAATTGGTGCAACTGTATGCGACTCAACACGCTCACCCGCTAGCTTGGGATATTCGGCTGATCAATTCCTTCAGGGCACGTCAGGACGCATCACTCGCGTCTACACTGGATAGCATATCAGACGCCTCTAGAGTGGCTCTCAGGCGACTTTTGAAGATCGAGCGGCGCAGGAGCAGCGTCGGGATCAGCCACAACGGATAGGCCAGATACGGTAGGTTGGTGAGCCAGAATGACGCGCTGTTGGTGACGGTTTTCAGACCAGCGAAGATGTCGCCCAGGAAGAAGCCGATAATGGCATATAGGATCATGCCGCCGCAGAGCAGGCCGACGGGGATCACCCAGCGGCGTAGTCCCAGCAGGCCAATGCCAGTCGCGAGGTAGAGCGGACCCAGCAGAAAGGCATCCTCGACGGCACCGGCCAGCACACCGGGGTCTATGCGATGATACGTGTTGTCGCCGTTGAGAATATACCAAAACCAAACGGCCCCAAGTGGGTTGGTATGGGGACCGATCGGGAAGACGCTGGGGTTGGCCGCATACAGGACATAATACAATTGCGGGATGCCGGTGACGACGCCCAGCAGCAGCGAGAAGCCGGCGAGGATCGTGATCGCCAGCGGGCGGCGCGGCGCAGGCGAAGTGGCGGACGGGACTGGTGCGGCGGGTGTGGCAGTCGTGGACACATGGCCTCCAGCGGTGGTGACGGCGCGGTCGCTTTGGCTGCGCCGCGAGTGTCGCCAGCGTACCAGCCGGCTCCGCATGCGTCAACCCTGTGCGTCAAGCTTGCGCACGCTCATCCTCCCGCGATCTTCACCGTATAGCCCAGCGCTTGCAGCCGTGGCTGGATGATTGCTCGGACGTCGCCTTGCAGCTCGATGACGTCGCCTCGCACGGTGCCACCAACACCCGCCAGCTTTTTCAGGCCGCGGGCTAGCTCGCCGAGCAACTCCGGGTCGTCGGGCAGGCCCACCACTAACGTCATCGCTTTGCCCTTGCGGCCGGCGCGGTCACGAAGCAAGCGCACGGTACCATCGCGCGGCACCCGCGCCGCGGGTCCAGCGGAGCGTGCGCGTTCGGCGCGGCAGCGGCAGTGATCGACAGGCTGACCGCAGGTGGTACAATAAGAAATTCGGCCAATTCCAGTTACATAGGCCGGTCGGTTTCCATTTGAAGATGGGGGCATAGACATGCACTCCTCCGGCTTGGGCGTAGAACGACATGTGTAACGAGCGTAGATGATCGTGTGCGTTCAGACACTCGCTCCCCGGCACTGTGGCTAGCGTACCACCCTCGCGCGTGCCGCTGCCATAACATCGTCACTCATCTTGGCCTGTCGTATAAGCGGTACCAGCGATGCCCATCCGCGACGCGCCATGCCTCCGCGGCGTCGAGAGCAGAGCGAATGCGCATGCCTGCGCGTATTCCACTGTTGCTCACGTGAAGTCAAGACAGCCGTCCAAAGGCGATGCGCCTGGGGAGGCCGCTGGCAGCCTGTGTACACTGCCGTGGCTCCAGTTGCGCGCCAATCGAATAGAGCTATTGTATCACAGTCCGAGGCTGCATCACGATTGGAAAGCTACTGCAATGCTAGAAGCAATGGGCGCATCATACCGTACCGTAAGCATAGTTACTAGCGCTGAAGTAGTACTTTGTGCCGTTGATCACACAATATTGATGCAGCGAGCGACTGCGAGGTGATACAATCCGACCCGGGAGCAGGTGTGTGCTTTCAATGTACATGCAGCAACTCGCATGCACTCAAAAAGGTGAAATCATGCCTACTTCCTGTAAAAGCGGTAAGCGGCTGCCGCGAGACGGCAGCGTCGTGCCACCTATGCCAGCTAGGTGTGGCACGACACGCATGCGCACCCAAGGGGGTTCTCCTGGTGTCGTGGCCCCGAGCGCGTTCCACGCTACGGTGGGGGAGGTATGTCTAGTGAGGAGAGCGGTGAGCGCGTGACGGTCGCGAATGCCAACAGAACATTCACCAGGGCGAGGGCGGCACGGTGTGCGCGCTGCTCGCCATGTGCGCGTTGGAGGCTCATCTCCGGCACGTCAACCGTCCGGCGCTGAGTCAACCTTATTGGTCATGGTGGCAGATAGGTTCTCTCTCACCACGAGAGCGGAGCTGCCCCTCAACGCTGGCGTGAAAGTGCGGAGGCAATGGACGAACAGAGCGCGGTCAACGAGAGCCTGATCCGCGAGACGCCGGCCATGAGACTGGGCCAGCGACTTCGCAGAGCGCGGCTCGCTCGCAATCTTACACAAGGTGAGGTTGCGAAGAACCTTTTCTCCGTTTCCTATGTTTCAGCAGTCGAGCGGGGGCAAATTCGACCCTCACTAGGAGCGTTGGAGAAGCTTGCCGAGCGACTCCAAGTGCAAGTGACGGAGCTGCTGGGGAACGGCGAATTCCAGCCGCAAGTGCTGGGAAGCGCCGGTCAGGAGACGATCTCCGATCGCTATCGAGAGGAGTACGAAGGCCGGATCAGAGAGGCGCGCAAGCTGACACGGCAAGGCACGCCGCAAGCGATCAGCCAGGCCCTAGACATCCTCCTACGGCTCAGCGGCCAGCAGCTTTCCCAGCGCGATCATGCGCGTGTGGATCTCCTGCTCGCCGAATGCTACCTCAAGCAAGGCCGAGGCGAAGATGCCAGGCGTGCGGCGAACGCGGGACTCGGTGTGGCGGAACGCCTGGGCGACCGCGACCTCGCTGAGCGGCTGCGCTATGTGCTGGGCAACGCGGCGACCCTGCTGCAAAGCGGCTCGTTGGCCCAGGATCACTTCCAGCGCAACGTCGAGGCCATTCTCCGTGGCGATGTGCCGGACCTGACGCTGCAACTGGCGATCTACAGCAGCCTCGGCCAGGCCCTCGCACAGCGCGGCGAAACTGAGCAGGCCATTGAGTACCTGACCCAAGCCGCCCAGCTCGCCGATCAGGTGGTCTCGCCGGAACGCCTGGGAGACATGTACTGGGCCATGTCTCAGGCGCAGGCCGCTCGCGGCGATCTCTCCGAGGCGCGCCAATACGCACAGAAGAGTATCGCGGCGTATGAGTCCGCCAATACACGCCGTCTAATCGCCACGGTCTATCACCAGCTCGGCAGCACCTACGCCGATGCCGGCCAGTTCGACCGCGCTGTGGAGGAACTGCGCCACGCGAGCGATCTCGCCGCCGCGCAGCATGACATCCGCGGCCAGGCCGAGGCACAGCGCGCGCTGTCGGAGGTCTACCTGCGCGAGCACAAGCCTAAGGAGGCCGCCGCCGCCGCCGAGGCTGCCGCCCAGCTCTCGGGCAACACCGAGGACCCCCGCGGCGAGGCCGAGGCACTGCTTGCTCTGGCGCGTGTGCAGAGCGAGCAGAAGAAGTACACCGATGCCGAGCGCGGCTTCACCCACGCGATTGAGCTGCTGCGCGCCAGCGGCGACAACGATCTGCTGGGCGAAGCGCTCGCCGAGTATTCGCGCTATCTGGAGGAGCGTGGGGAGCAACAGAA
>DASVAA010000131.1:0-17263 GCA_036376595.1 Ktedonobacterales bacterium
AACACCGATTCATCAGGCATGGCTCAATGCGCGCCACAGCTGAGTTTACTGCCCGCCCACTGTCTCCGACGACAGAGTATAGCATACATCCCGAGTGCTCGTGCCGGCGGGACACTGCCGCATCTGGCTACCAACTCAGCCGTCTGAAATGTCACGTCGGGGCGACCTGCCAGCGCGCCATACAGCACACAGGCAAGCAGCAAATAGCATGCCGAAAGCGAGGGGTGTTAGCCGCGACGCCCGGCGCCCGCGCGAGCGCCGTCGAGTGCCTCCAACGCCGCAATCGTCGCCTGCCACTCGCGCAGCACGCCCGGTGGCAGCGGGGCCGGACGCGCGACTCCGCGTGTGGCTCGCGGCAGTGAGCGCGCCTGTATTACCGCGGCGCGCGCTGTGGCATACTGCGCGCGCGCCCAGACGATATCACTTGCCAGCGTCGCGGGTTCGCTCGTGTCGAGCTGGCGCAGTCGCGCGATGGCCAGCAGCAGGCCAGGCGTGCGCGCATCGCGACCTACGACCTGGTGGGGGATCAGATAGCCCTGGAGGGTGGCGGTCAGCTCCGAAAGCCCGGCGTAGAGCGTCGCTGCCGGCAGCACGCCGGCCGGCGGCAGCGTCAGCAGCGCCTGGAGGAGCTGTGCGAGATGCTCGGCAAGTGTCTCGATCGTGCTGGCGAGCCGGACGGCGACGACGTGCCGGTAGGCGTAGCCGCAGCGCCGCAGGCGCAGCTCCAGTGGCTCCCCGCCCAGCACCAGCGGCGGCAGCGGCGGCCACCAGACATCGGCGTCGCCGCCTGCCGCACTCGCCGCCCGTGCCGATGGGGACGCGCCATCGAGCGCGGCGAGATAGCCCTGTGTCGCCACTTCGAGCGCGGCGCCCGCGGCGATCAGGCGGTAGCACCAGGCTTCGAGCTGCCCCAGAAACGCCGTGCCCTGTGCGTGCGTGTGCGCGCGGGGATCGCGGCCCGGGAAGTCGCGCAGCAGCCGCAGGAAGAACTCCGCCTCGACTCCCGCCGCGCCCAGCGCTGCCACTTCGTGGGTCTGCACGTCGCTGGCGATCCCGCGCAGGCGCAGTGCCGAGGGCAGGCGCAGCTCCCAGCCGCCGCCCGCCATGGCCGGGATGCGCCCTGACGTGACCGGTGGCATCGAGGGCGCACTCATTGCGACCCCGCCCCCGATGGCTCGCCGCTCCGCGGATCCCATGCGCCACCTCCCACTCCCCACTGCCCAGCACTTTCGCCGCCTGCCTGGGCGACGCCGGCCGCCCGATCTTAGCGCATCTGATACCTTCCGGCAAGCACCCCGGTACCGTCGGACACGATCCCATGCTCCCCTTCCGCGTTTGACAACCGCCGCGCGCGGTGCCTAAAATTCAGGCTGAGTGCCTGCGTTCACTCGACGCCGAGGAGCAGAAGGGCAGCAATGCCGCATGGGCACCCCAGCAATCACCACCGCCATCGCCGCTCACGCCGGCGAGCTGCGCCGCCGCCTGGCGGAATACGATCCCAACGGCCGCGCGCCTGAGCCGGGCAGCGATGCGGCGGTCTTTCTGGACGCGCTCTGCGGCAGTGTTCCCGGCCGCGCGCTCGCCGAGCCGCCATTGCATGTTCTGCCCCCCGGCGTCGAGGCGCACTTCGAGGCGTCAGGGACCAGTCTGGCCGAGCAGGGCGGGCACCTCGAGCGCCGCCTGGAGAGTCTGCGCGGCTGGCAGGCAGTGCTGGGGCGCGCGCTGGACGAGATCTTCGCCGCCGAGCCACAGACGCGCGCCGAAGCGCAGCGCTTTCTGGGCGATCAGAGCGGCCAGGTCATCGTGACCCTCACGCTTGCGTTTCAGCGTGCTCAACAGGAGGCGGTCGCGCGTGAGGAGGAGCGCGCGCGCCGTGGCGACACGCGTCTCCAGGCGCTGCAGCGCATCAACGCCGCTGCCAACTCGACGCTCGACCTCGACCAGACGCTAGCGACGGCCGCGCGCGCCGTCTGCGACGAGATGGGCGCCGACCTGTGCAGCATCTTTCTCTTCGACGACCTCACCCGCGAGCTGAGTCTGCGTGCCACCAACGGCCCCCTGCCACGGGCTGGCCGCGGGGCGTCCACGGGACACCCCTACACGCTGCCGCTGCGCGAGGGCTACTCCGGCTGGGTGGCCCACAACGGCCGTCCGCTGCTGCTGACCGACGCTACCGAGGATGAGCGCTTCGCCGCCGAGGCCACCGCCTACCCTGACACCTATCGCGGGCTGCTCGCCGTGCCGATCATCTTCTTCAATGGCGTCAAGCTGCAGGGCGTGATCGCGGTGCAGACCCGCACGCCGCACGATTTCAGCGAGGCAGAGCGCGACTTTCTGGAGATCGTGGCCGGGCAACTGGCAATGAACATCGAGAACGGGCGGCTCTACGAGCAGACCGACGAACAGCTCCGGCGCAAGGTCCACGAGCTGAGCACACTGCACCAGGTGTCGTCGCTCGTCACCTCCACACTGGTGCTCGATACCGTGCTGCGCAACATCGTCGCCCAGGCGGTGCTGCTCAGCGGTGCCGACCGCAGCGTGCTCTTTGAGCTGGAGCCACAGACCAACCGGCTGCGTGCCGTCGCCAGCCACGGCTTCGACACGCCGGAGGTCGAGCGCGCGACGCTTGCGGTGGGGCGCTGCTGCGCCGGACGGGTAATCCAGACCGGTGTGCCCAGCGCCGAGGTGGACTGCCTGCGCCACGACGAAGGCTGCTTCTTGCGCGATCTGGCTGGCGCGGTCGGCGACCAGCACGCCGTGCTCTGCGCGCCACTCAACACCGTGCATGGCCCCATCGGCGCGCTCTGCGTCTTCAGCAGCCGCCGCCATATGCCGGGCCAGGATCAGCTCCAGCTCGTCGTCACCTTCGCCAACGTGGCGGCGATTGCGATGGAGAACGCGCGCCTCTTCACCGAGACGCGCCAGGGACTGCGCACCAAAGAGGCGCTGCTGCGCGAGATGCACCACCGCGTGAAGAACAACCTCCAGCAGGTGGCTTCGATGCTGAACCTGCGTGCGCATCGCAGCAGCTCGCCGGAGGTGGAGCAGGTGCGCGCCGAGATCGAGGAGCGCATCCAAGGGATCGCCGCGACGCACGATCTGCTCTCCACCAACCAGCTTGGCATGGCACCGGTGGAGGACATCGCGCGCAAGATCGTGGGCATCGTCCGCGGCAGCCTCGTGCCGGCCGACCTCGGCGTGCGGTTCGTGATCGGCCCGGCGCCGATGCGCTTGCAGAGCGAGCAGGCCACCACCTTCGCGATCATCCTCAACGAGTTGATCGCCAACGCCATCGAGCACGGCTTTGCCGGCCGCGAGCGCGGCGAGATCCGCATCAGCGCTATCGAGCGCGACGATTGGGTGACGGTGCGCGTCTGCGACGACGGCGAGCCGCTGCCCGGAAGCTTCTCGGTCGAGCGGGACGCGGGTCTGGGCCTGCGACTGGTGAGCAATCTGGCCGCCAGCGACCTGCGCGGGGTGTTCACCGTCTTCGAGCTGCTCGGCGACGCCGACTTGCGACCGGAGGAAGTGGAGGATTCCACTGTGGCGATTCCCGCCTCAGAAGCCACCGGCGAGGATACCGAGGCGCGGCGCTGGATCGTCTCGGAAGTGCGCTTCCCATTGGCGGCGATGGCCGCGGTCGAGCCGGGTGGGCTGCGCCGCGAGGCGGTGTAATGCTGCGTAACGCCGGCTGCGACTGCGTGTTTCACCAACGACCAATATGGAAGATGCGCGCCACGGGCACATACTGCCCGCCGCCCGCCTATGCCGCGGCACGTGCCGCGACACACGGGTCGTTATCCGCCTCAGCAGACATTACAAGCTCCGCGTACGCATGCTAGGACGCATACTGGACGCGCCACCGCACGCGTTTTGAAACGAAGCATTGATTGCGCATGCTGGCGCCGGATATGGTTGGGGCGCATCAAGCACGGGTGGGCGGCGCATACCGGCGCATGGGTGGTGACAGTGGGCGGCGAGGGAGACGCGACCGGCTGGTAAGCGGGCGCCTGGGACGCGTGCCGGCGAGAGGAGACGGGAGATGCGGTGGGCCTGGGCCGGCGCACTCGTGCGAGAGTTCCGTGCGATCCACCGGCGCTCGGAGAGTCCGGTGAGGGTGGCATGTGGCGCTCTGGTCGCACTGTTGGCGCTCGGCCTCGTGCTCGGCTGCACACCCGCCCACGGGACCGGTGCGACCGGAGGTACTACCCTCGCGACCACTCCGGCGACGACGGCTGTGCCCTGTCCCACCCCTACGGGCACGGCCTCCGCCGAGCAGCAACGGCTGGCTGCCGCGGTGGCGGCTGCCGTGGGGCGGGTGCCGTGTCTTGACACGGCCTATAGCGCGGCGGACCACACGGCTATGGTGACGGTGACCATCGCCGGGACTGTCCCTACCACGGCCGCGGCGATCGCCGCGGCCCAGGAGCGCGGCAAGGTCCTTTGCTTCCAGGCGCAGCAGGCCGTCTGGACGAGCGGCGTCGCGCTGAGCGCGGCGACCGCCGCCGTCGTAGGCCCCTACCTGGACCCGTACGACGGCCCGACGCTAGCGCCGTATGCGTCGGCGTACCTGACGGCCCGGACGGCGGGCAGCCTCGTGTGGGCTACATTGAGTCCCGACAGCGCGTGGGCGAAGTACGACTCGACCTTCTTGCGGCAGGGATTCGACCCGACGGATGGTGAGCCGACGGCCGCACCACGATAAGCCCTACCGAAACCGTAGTGGCGGTCTCTACAGCCCGGACTCCCGCCTAACGTGTCGCGCATCGAGCGCCGCTCCCGCGCGACCGGAAGAGTCTCGCTCACGGCGTCCGCTCGGTGCGCGTGTCGGGCCGTGTTGGGCAGGCGCCCCTGACGCGACGCGCTCTCAGCAGTCGAACACCGACCAGCAGATGGCGTTCCGCGCCCGCTGGTCGTCGAGGACGAGCGCGCGAATCGCCTCCGGGAGCTGGTCGCGCTGCCACCGGCACTCGCGTCGCCCAGCGATCTCGCCCTCGCCGGCCGGCGCGGCAGCACGGGCAGCCTTGATCGCATAGGCGGCCGCCCCAAGCTCGTGCGCGGCGACGTGGGCAACGACCGCGGCCTGGCCGGCAGCGTACGCGGCATGCCGCGCCGCCCCACGCAGGTCTCTGGCTGCGCCCATGGCATGGCCGCCCGCCGCGCGCGCCTGGGTCATCGTGACCTCGCCACGCACCCAGGCGCGGGCCACCTCGATCGCCAGATGCGGTCGCGGGTCCTCCGGCTGCGCCGACTCGAAGAGGTTCAGGACGTGCTCCGCACACGCTGCCGCCCACAGGGCGAGGAGCCGGTGATCCGCATCGGTGAGGGTTCCGCCGCGGCGGATGGTCACGAAACGCGGGTCGCGCTCTTTCGGGAGGATCACACCCAGCTCCCCTTCCGCTCGCCTTCTGCTCGCATCTGCCCAACGGCCTGGCCTGGGGCTCAGGTGCCCGCCGGACAACTATCTCTGAGGTCGATCACCGAGAGCATACCAGCGCCCGCACAATCGGTAGTCCCCTTCGTACACCCTGCCACCCACCAGCCAGCTCAAGCGTAGATCCCGCGGAACGGACGGGGGAACCGGCGCGGTCCGCGCGCAGGGGGTGAGGCGATGCGGCTGATGGGCAGGCGCCGGGACCGCGAGGGACGCCGGCGCGCGAGGAAGCCCGCGACGCAAGGTTCCGCGGCTGCCGGCAAACGCGACGGCGCGCGCTCGACGATGCTGCGCCGCGTGCTCGCGCTGTTGCGTCCCTATAGTGGGCGCATGGTGCTCGCGGCGCTGCTGCTGATCGTCACCAACGGTCTGGGGCTGATCTTCCCGCTGATCGTCCGCTCGCTGCTCAACACGATTCTGGTGCAGCGCGACGCGCATCTGCTCAATCTGGTCGTCGAGGGGCTGATCGTCCTCTTTGTGGTGCAGGCTGCCTTCGGCGCCGTGCAGGGCTACGTCGTGACCGCCATCGGCGAGCGGCTCTCCTACGACCTGCGCGTGCGACTCTTTCGCCATCTGCAACGGCTGCCGCTGAGCTTCTTCGACGCGCGCCGCACCGGCGAGCTGATGAGCCGCGTGACCAACGATGTGACGCTGCTGCAAGGCTCGCTCACCGGCAACGTACTGCCGCTGGCGTCGCAGCTCGTCACGCTGGTCGGCAGCATCGCCATCGTCTTCGCCCTCAACTGGCGCATCACGCTCGTCGCGCTGCTGGTCACGCCGGTTGCCGCGATCTCGGTGGCCGTGCTGGGCCGCCGCATTCGCACGACCACCCGCGGCGTGCAGCGCGGCTTGGGCGATGCCGGGATCGTGCTCGAAGAGGCGCTCTCCAGTCCGCGCGTGGTGAAGGCCTTCACCCGCGAGGAGTACGAGAGCGAGCGGTTCACCGACCGCATGCGCGGCTCGCTGCGCGAGGCGCTGCGGCGGGCGCGGGCACAGGCGCTGCTCGGCCCGCTCACCGGCCTGATCGGCTTCCTGGCGGTCGTCGTGGTGATCTGGTTCGGCGGGCGCGAGGTGCTGGCCGGCCGCCTGACGGCGGGCGATCTGGTGGCCTTCATCTTCTACCTGTTCCTGGTCATTGGGCCGCTGATCGCGCTCTCGAACCTCTATTCGCAGCTTCAAGCGGCGCTGGCCGGCGCCGAGCGGGTCTTCGAGCTGCTTGACGAGCCGGTTGAGCCGGCGCTTGCCATGCCCCCCGCCATCACGCTGGCGCCGGTTGCCGGCGCGGTTTCCTTCGCGGACGTCACCTTCGCCTATCCGGTGGTACCGGCCACGTCACCCTCAGAGGCCGATGGGTCCGCTCCGGTCCTCCCGGAGCAGCCGCGGCCGGCGGTGCTGCGCGGCGTGAGCTTCGAGGCGCAGCCAGGCCAGATTGTGGCGCTGGTGGGGACGAGCGGCGCCGGCAAGACGACGACGCTCAGTCTGCTGCTGCGGCTCTACGACGTGGACAGCGGCGCGATCCGCGTGGACGGCCACGACATCCGCGCGGTGGACGTGCGCTCGCTGCGCGACCAGATCGCCCTCGTGCCGCAGGAGCCGGCGCTCTTTGGCGACACCATCGAAGAGAACATCCGCTATGGGCGGCTCGACGCCAGCGCCGAGGAGGTGCGTGCGGCGGCCGCGGCGGCCAACGCGCTGGAGTTTGTGGACCAGTTGCCCGACGGCCTGCGCACCATCGTCGGCGAGCGCGGCGTCAAGCTCTCGGCCGGCCAGCGCCAGCGGATCGCCATCGCGCGGGCGCTGCTGCACGATCCACGCATCCTGCTGCTGGATGAGGCCACCGCCGCGCTCGACAATGAGTCGGAGGCGCTGGTGCAGGACGCGCTCAACCGGCTGATGCGCGGCCGCACGACACTCGTCGTCGCGCACCGGCTCACCACGGTCGAGCGCGCCGACCAGATTCTCGTGCTCGACGGCGGGGTGATCGCCGAGCGCGGCACGCACGCCGAGCTGCTGGCGCACGGCGGCCTCTACGCGCGGCTCTACACGCGCAACTTCGAGGATCTGGGCGCGCCGGTGGAGCTGGGCATGACACCGGGCGCGGTGCTGTGATGTGCTGTAATGTGATGATGGCGGCGCTCTTACGCCAGTCCGAGGGCGCACATTGCGGTAGGCGCAGCAGGCGGTCTAAAGCACCGCGGGTAATCTCTATACTTCGGCAGAAGTGGAGATGCAGCCGATTCACCCGTACGGAGATTGATCTCGCGTCCTCACTCGCACCAAGCCATCGTGATACTGCGCCGCATGGGATTAGCCGCGGTTCTTCAGACCGCCTCCCAGCCCACGCGCATGCCAGCCTACCGAGCCACCGTGTGAATCATCTCCGATGAATTGATCGTGATCATCCCCTCTTGACCTTCCAGCGGCGGGAAGGTGTACGCTGCTGAATCGAAGGGGGCGCGAACAGCCATGATGCACACCCAGCGCGGCAGCCAGCAGGGGCAGGCATGGCGGCGAAGGGCACCCGGGAGCCGGCCGGAACCGGCGGCGGAAGGGCTGACCATCGGCCAGCTTGCGCGCCGCACCGGCGTCGTCGCCAAGACGATCCGCTACTACGAAGCCATCGGCCTGCTGCCGCCCGCGGCGCGCGGCGAGAACCGCTATCGCCGCTACGGGCTGGCCGACGTCAATCGGCTGTTGGTGCTGCGGCACATCCGGCTGCTCGGCGTCCCCCTTGCCGCATCGCGGTCACTCCTGTCGGCGGCCTCCGACGCACGCTGCGCCGAGGTCCGCGACGAGCTGCAGGCGCTCGTTGACGCGCGCCTGCACGCCCTCGATCAGGAGATTGCCGAGCTGCGCTCGCTGCGGGATAAGGTGGACCGCTACTCGCGCGCGCTGGCGGACTGCCATCCCGGCGACGGCGAGTTGTTCCGGTTGTGTCGAGACATGCGCTGCATCGCCGATTCACCCGGCGACGGCGCGAGCGAGGAGGACTGCTGTGTGTGACATTGCCTCGTGCGCTGACTGCGATTGCCCGTGCGGCGAGTGTCCGTGCGGGTGTGGCTGCGGGTGCTGCGGCTGAGCCGTGGCTGGTCGCCTTGGGAACGCTTCCCGTTCGGATGCAGCCCGACAGGGATAAATGAAGAGCGGCGGCCGGCGCTGGCCGCCGCTCCCTGACGCAGGGTCATTCCACTGTCGTCTCAGTTCCCAGTCCGCACAGGCGGACTTCGTGGCCGCAGAGCAGGCCCTCCAGGTGCGATTTCAATCGCCGGCCCCTCGCCTGCCAGCCGCTCATTGATCGGGAGTCGCTAGCTACGCACCTCCGCCGGCACCTTGGCATCCTTTGGACCGGCGATCACGTACGCCAGCATCGCGAACCACGTCCACGTCAGCAGCAACACGACGGCGAACCAGCCCCAGCGCCCGTGGCGCGCGGTATGGATCAGCGCGCCGATCCAGGCCACCAGCTCGACGAGGCCGGCGAGGATGATCGCCACGCCGCCGATCACGCCGACGATGCTGCCGCCGATGATGCCACCCGCGCCGGACTTGCCGGCCAGCGCACCGCCCGCGATCACCAGCACCACGCCTAGCACCGACAGGCCCGTAAACGTCCAGAACAACCGCGTGGTTGTCGCGTGTCTCACAGTCACTCCCTCTACAAAACCAGCCTCGCGAACAATTTCATGCGCACCCGTGGCTGGAACGCGGCCGCGCGGCACACATGCTATCAGACTTTCGCCGCGGCGTCATCCAACAGCCGCAGTGCGCTGGAGGCCAGCATCGCCGCGCCCAGTGGGAGCGCGCGTTCGTCGAGCACGAAGCGCGGATCGTGGCAGTCGAAGCACTCGCCACTGTCCTCTTCGGAGCGCACGCCAAGCTGCCAGAAGCCGCCCGGCGCCGCCGTCGCCAGCACGGCGAAGTCTTCGGCGCCGCATTGCGGCTCGTCGCGCCCGATGCGCTCGGCGCCGATCAACCCCTCGGCCACCTCGCGGATCGCGGCCGTCACGCGCTCGTCGTTGACCAGTGCCGGGCAGCCGCCGTTGATGCTCAGGGAAAAGTCACCACCGAAAGTGCGAGCGATGGCGCAGGCCTGCTCCAGTCCCGCGTGGAGGCGCCGGCGGGTATCGGCGTCGAAGGTGCGGATCGTGCCCGACAGCGTCACCTCTGGCGGGATCACGTTCTCGGTGGTGCCGCCGTGGATCTGGCCGACGGTGATGATCGCGGGCGCCGTGGGCTTGGTCAGGCGGCCGCGCAGGGCGTAGATCGCATTGAGCACCTGCGCGCTGAGCCAGATGGGGTCCACGCCTTGATGCGGTGAGGCAGCGTGGGTGCCGTGGCCGTGAATGGTGATGTGGAAGTCGTCCGGGGCGGCGGCGATTGGCCCGGAGGCGAGCAGGATGCGCCCAACCGGCGTCATTGGCTCGACGTGCTGACCCACCACCGCCGCGACGCCCTCCATCGCGCCGTCCTCCACCATGCGCTGGGCGCCGCTCTTGTGCTCGGCGTCCGCGGTCTCCTCGCAGGGTTGGAAGAGGAAGCGGATGCGCCCCGGCAGCGCGTGCCGCTGGGCGTACTCGTGCAGCAGATAGGCGGCGCCAAGTCCCATCGCCACGTGCGCGTCGTGGCCGCAGGCGTGCATCACGCCGGGGCGCCGCGAGCAGAACCTCACCCCGCTCTGCTCCTCGACGGGCAGCGCGTCCATATCGGCGCGGATCGCCACGATCGGCCCTTCACGATCTCCGCCCGCCGGCCCCAGCTCGGCCACGACGCCCGTCTTGCCCACGCCCTCGCGGATCGTCAGCCCCAGCGGGCGCAGCGTCTCGACGACGAAGCGTGCCGTCTCGCGCTCCTCGAAGCCCAGCTCGGGGTGTTGGTGCAGGTGCCTGCGCCACTCAACCATCTGATCCGCCAGTTGCTCCGCGCGCTCCAGCATATCGTCCCCTCAGTTCGTATCGGTGTGCCTGATTCCAACCCGCGCAGGCGGGTTTCGCGGCCGCGCAGCAGGCCCTCCAGGCGCGGTTTCAACCGCCGGCTGGTGATAGCCAACGGCCTGCACATGCAGTATAGTGCGCGGCAGCCACCACGAGTTGTGATCGGTATGGCTGATCCGAACTGATCTAAGATGAGGAGGCACACGATGCGCCATCGCCGCCGCTTCGCCCTGCTCGCCGTTGCGCTGCCCGCGCTGCTCGCCCTTGCCGTCGCCGCCGTGCTGGCGCCGCGTGCCGCCCGCGCAGGAACGACCAGCTCGGCGCCCACGTCCACGCCGCACTTCACCACGCAGACGCGGCTGGGCTATCCCGCGGGCGACGACTGGGAGCCGGCGCTGGCGGCCGACCGCTACGGCCACCTCTACGCGCTCTACAAGCACTACGACGTCGCGGGACAGACGACCTGCGCCGCCTGCGACCAGCACCTGCTGCTCCAGATTTCGAGCGACCGCGGCAAGACCTGGAGCGCGCCGGTGCCGATCGATCCGGAGGCCACCAAGGGCGGGCAGTTCGATCCGCAGATCGCCGTGGACCCGGTGGATGGCAGGACCGTGTGGGCCTCGTTCCTCCAGAACAACAAGTCCTCCATCGCCGTGATGAAGTCCACCAATTTCGGCCAGACCTGGAGCGGCCCCACGATCGTCGAGACCCTGCAGCGCGCGACCGACAAAGACATCCTCACCGTGCGCGGCTCGGCCGTTGCCGTGGCCTACAACGCGGTGCAGAAGGTCTACGCCTCGGTCACGCACGACGGCGGCGCGACGTGGAGCATGTCGCTGATCAACGACGGCAGCACCCAGCTTGGCTGGTCGCTGGCCGGCGGTGGCGGGATTGACAGCCACGGCGACATCTTCTTCTCGTGGGACGGCTTCACGCAGAACGGCGGCGCGAAAGGGCCGGTGAATCTGTACGTCAGCGCCTCGCGCGACGGCGGCGTCACCTGGAGCCTGACGCCGATCGGCGTCAGCGGGGCGCCGTACCCGTGCGCCAACTGCGGCTACGCCTTCCTTAGCGCGCAGATGACGCTCGCCATCGGACCCGACGACAGCGTCAATCTGCTGTGGAACGCCACGCCCGACCAGACGAACTACGCCCCGGAGCGCATCTACTTCGCCCGCTCGACCGACGGCGGCGTGACCTACTCCGCACGGCAGGATGTCTCGCTGGCGGCGCAGGGCATCGAGCACTGCTTCCCGGCGATGGTGGCCGGTCCGACGGCGGGCGACCTGCGCATCGGCTGGATGGACCTGCGCACCGGCGCGTGGAACGTCTTCTACCGCGCCAGCGCCGACGGCGGAGCAACGTGGAGCGGCGAGACGCGCATCTCGGGCTACGTGCCCGGCTACAGCTACCTCACCGCCGCTGGCTTCGGCCTGCCCTACGGCGACTACATGCAGATGGCGGTGGACAGCAGCGGCGCGACGCAGATCGCCTGGGGCGAGTCGAGCAGCTACAACGGCCCCGGCAACATCTGGACGGCGCACGACTGATTCAGATCAGCCAGCCGCCCTGGAGGAAGTAGTACGTCAGCAGTGCCTGGAGCATGAACCCGCCGCCGATCAGCAGCATCTCCAGGCCGGGGCGGTTGCGTGTCCAGCGCGCGAGAACGAGAAAGGCTGGGATGGCCGCTAGCAGAAAGCGCCCCGCCGAGACGAACATATCCGGCTCGGGGCGCCGCAGGATCGGTCCTTGAATCGCCAGATAGAGGATGCCCAGGGTGTAGAGCGTGAACGCGAACGGCTGCCGCCGCAGCGCCAGCAGCGTAACGATCGCGAAGACAAAGAGGATGCCGATATCGAACAGGTCGCGCGCCTGGAAGTAGCTGAGATCGGGCAGTCGCAGGTACTGCATCACCGCCATCGGGATACTCTGCCACGGCGGCATGTTCTCGCGATACCAGTACATCGCCTGGGCGTGCAAGAAGAGCAGCGGGTGATGGAAGCGCACGTACAGGTACGTCATGTACGATGCGATTGCCAGCGGGACCGCGCCGAGCACCATGACCAGCTCGCCGAGCACGGAGGAATTGAATCGCGCCGCCGTCTCGCGGAGCTGGGGCAGCGCCGGCCGCGGATCGAGGCTGGCGAGCGCTTGCCGCACCTCACCATGCCGCAGATGCCCCCAGGCCGGATGGGACGCGATGGCATGCCACCAGCCGTGCTGGCGCCCAAACTCCCAGGCCAGCGCCGGTACCAGCACAAGGCCGGTCGGCCGCGTCAGCCCGGCGAAGAAGCCGCAGAGCGCCGCCCAGCGCCACGCGCCGCGCCGCGCGAAGAAGAGGCAAAACGCCGCCCATGCGACGAACAGGCCCTCGGTATAGGGTGCGGTGAGGAAGAGTGCCAGCGGATACGCGGCGAAGACCCATATCGCGCGCCGCGCCCCCTCCGTCATGCCCGTCTCGTGCGCGGCCAGCAGCCCCACGCCGACGAACGCGCCGAGCGCCGCCACCTGCGAGACGACCATCGCGCTCAGCAGCCAGTGCGGACCAATGACCAGCGTGCCGGCCTTGATGAGCAGCGGGTAGAGCGGGAAGAAGGCTGTAGATTGCTGCGTCCAGTAGCCGCGGGCGGCGATCGTCGTGTACCAGTAGCCGTCCCATTGGTTCCAGGCGGTAAGCAGATTGTGGAGCGGCACCGAGACGGAGCCGTGCTCGTGGCCGCCGATGCGGATGAGGAGCGCGAAGTAGGTGAAGGCGGCCATCGTCACGCGTGCCGCCGCCCACATCGCCGCCGCTTCGGCGATCACCTTGCGCCAAGCGAAGGTTGGGGCGCGCTGCGGCGCGGGATGTGCGGGGCTGAGCGAGCGAAGCTTGCGCGTGATGAAGCGGTCGGCCTCGGACCGGGCTTGCGCCGCCGGCTCCGCGGCGGGAGTGTGCGCCGCAGATACCCCGAAGACCGCGGCGCGCAGACGCTCAATCCCCATCATGGCGCGCCGTCCTTTCAAATGATCCAGTCGCCGCGCAGGAACGCGACCGTGAGCACTGCCTGAACCATGAATCCTGTGCTCACCAGCAGCATATCCAGCCATGCATACCTGTGCGCCCAGCGCCCGAGCTGGAGAAAGATCGGCAGCGCGGCCAGCATATAGCGTCCCGCGGAGGTCAGCAGATCGGGGCGGCCCTCGGTAATCGGGCTGCAGATCGAGAGCAGCAGCACCACCACCATGTAGAGCGTGTAGGCCAGCGGCATGCGCCGGGCGAGCACCACCGTCAGCACGGCGAAGGCCGCCACCGGCACGAAGTCGAGCAATTGGTGCGCCTGCCAGTGGGTCCACATCGGCGTGGAGACGATCTGCCCCACGATGGCCACCAGGCTCTGTACCGGATTCATGAAGGTGTGGTGCCAGTAGATGCGCTCCTCGAAGAGGAAGATCTTGGGATGGCCGAAGCGCCACAGGAGGAAGGCGCCGTAGAAGGCGAAGCCGATCGGCACCGCGCCTGCCACCAACGCGCCCTGCGCCAGCTCGCGCAGGCCCGGAACGGCTCGCCGCCACGCGTGCGTCAGGCGCTCCCAGCGCGCGCGGTCCCACCACCCGTGCTGCCGGCCATACTCCCACAGCATAGGCAGCACCAGCGCGAAGGCTGTAGGGCGCTCCAACCCCGCCAGCACACCGCAGACGATTGCCCAGCGCCAGCTCGCGCGTCGCAGGAAAAAGAAGGTGAAGGCTACCAGTGCCAGGAAGAGACTATCCGAGTAGCCGGCAAAGAGGAACAGAGCGTAGGGGTACGCCGCCACCATGCGGACGGTGCTCACGCCGATAGCCGGCGAGAAATCGTCCTGCGAGGCCCACAGCGCCAGCCCGATGAACGCGGCGAGAGTTCCCAGATTCGAGACGACCATCGCCGCGAACAGCCAGTGCTGCCCGAAGAATAGAGTCGCGCCCTTGATGAGCAGCGGATACAGCGGGAAGAAGGCGCTGGCCTCGGGCCGCCAGTAGCCCATGCTGGCGATGTTGATGTACCAGATCACATCCCAGTGCTTCCAGTCGTTCAGCATCTCGTGCGGGCCAATCGGCAGAGATCCGGTGGGAGTCCCGCGCTGGATCAGCAGCACGCCGAAGTAGGTCAGCACCACGAAGGCGATGCGCGTCACCAGCCACAGCGCCCCCGCCTGCAGGACGATCGCGCGCCATCGGAGCGTGGGCCGCTCGATCTGGAGGGGCCGTGTGACCTGCGGAGCCTGCGCGGACTCGCGCGGCGCAACCTCGGGGATGGCCGGCGCTGGCGCCAGACGCAGGCGGTCGAGCACGCTGCCGCCCATCATGCGCAGACTCAGCAGCGGTGCGCGCCAGCCCGGTGTGAGCCGCCGCTCTGCCATGGGTAGCCCTCCTTGAGTCGCGGTGTCCCTACATCCCCCGCATCACTGCCGCGCTGCCGCCGTCCTGTTTGCCCGCGGCGCGCACCCGCGGCCAAAGCTCTGGCGCGCCAGCAGCGTTCTCGCATGAATCAGGCCGAACGCCGGATGCCGCGCTCCAGCATGTCGCGCGCGCTGCGCACTGGCCGCGTGGTCTCTAGCTTGCGGGTGCCAGACCGCGACGCTGAGGACGCCGGAATACGAACCATCTGCCGGGAAGGTGACGCGGCATCCATCGGGGCGTGCGGCAGGTCCGCGCTTCGACCCGGCGCGGGCGTCGTCTGGATGGACATCGTGAGCGGAGCATGGGTTGCGCGGCGCCACGTGGCGTCTCGCGTGCGTGAGCGCGCCGAGCGGCGGCTGGGCGCGGCGTTCTTTGCGCTGCTGATCGCGGCGGCGCTGGTGCGCCTGGTGCTCGCGCCACTCCCTGGCTACTTCGGCGACCTCCAGCTCTATGTCACCTGGGGCACGCTCTTCGACCGCCACATCCTCGACTTCTACTCCGCTGGTGCCCACGTCATCCCGCAGCCCAACTACCCGCCGCTGACGATCTACCTCTATGGCCTGCTGACCTGGATCGCCGGCGGCTGGTGCCACCTGACTGGCGGAGTGTGTACCCTGGATGTGGGACACGCCCACTCGCTTGATGCGTTCATGAAGCTGCCGACGCTCGTGGCGGAGCTGGCGCTGACGGGCGTGATCTACGCCGTCGCGCGCCGGAAGCACTCTGCGTGGGCGGCGGTCGGGTTCGCCGCGGCCTATGCCTTCTCGCCGGTGGTGCTGCTCGACGGACCGCTATGGGGCCAGATCGACGCGCTCTCCACGCTGGGGCTGGTGCTCGCGCTGCTGGCCGTGGCGCGCGGTCGAGGGCTGGCGGCGGGCATCATCTTCGGCCTGGCGGTGATGGTCAAGCCGCAGCCAGTCGTCTTCGCCCCGCTGATCCTGATTGCCCTGTGGCGCATGGCCGATTGGCGCGCGGCGCGGCGCGGGCTGGCGGGCATGGCTGGAACGATCGTCGCGATCTGCCTGCCCTACCTGCTGCCGCCGCGCTTCGAGCTGCTGCGCTTCTGGCAGGACACGAGCCAGATCGTGCAGGCGTTGCCCAACAGCACGCTGAGCGGCTTCAACCTCTGGTGGCTGGCGGGCGCGCAGCAGGTGCGCTTCTCGGACCCCTTTATTGGTCCACTCTCGGCGACGCTCGTCGGCTGGGCGCTTTTCGCCGTCGCGCTGACCTATGCGCTGGTGCGCATCTGGCGCGATCCGACGCCACGGCAGCTCTGGCTGGGCGCCGGGATGGTCGCGGTAGCGTTCTTCGTGCTCACCACCTTGCAGCACGAGCGGTATCTATATCCAGCGGTGGTGCTGTTCCTCGTCGCCGCAATCTACAACCGGCGGGCGTGGCTGCTCTACGCGCTCGCCTCGCTTACCGCGTTTGCCAACATGGCCGTCATCATCGTGGACCCGGTCGTCTCGTCGTCGGGGCTGGACCTGCCGTCAGGGCAGCGCTACCTCGACCAGCGACCGGCGGTGGCGGCCGGAATCGCCGTCCTGAATCTGGCGCTGCTGGCTGGCTCCGTGCTGGCGCTCTCGGCCGCGCGCTCAGCCGCTTCTGTCGCGGCCATGCCAGCCTCGCCTGGTGCCGTCTCTGCTGACGCTATAGCGGCGAGGCCCGCCTCACCCTCCGCTGGAGCGGGTCAAGCTGGCACGGAAGGTGATACAGCAAGAGTCGCCGCCACAGGCAGGGGCGCGCGACCGGGCCGTGGGGGCGCGGTGAGGGATGCCGCCGCGGCCGCGGACGCCCCGCGGGCGGGTAGGGGTGAGGGCATGGGTGAGGATATGAAGGGAATCGCGGGCCGGCTGCGCCAGCTCTGGGTATGGATCACGACCGCCGAGGGGCGGCAATTCTGCTCGCTGCTCGCGCTCGCCACGCTCATCCGCGTCATCATGCTGCCCTACCGCGGCTTCTTCGACGACGTGCAGGCGTTCGTCACCTGGGGCGCCTTCTTCGTCCACCACCCGCTGCTGTTCTACTCACAGGGCGCGCATCTCGCCCCGGTGCCCGACTACCCACCACTGGCGATGTACCTCTTCGGGCTGCTGGTCGCGCTCGATATGGGAGTCCACAGTCTGTTCGGCAAACCGACGCCGTTGAACGTCAACTACTCGCACGCGCTCCCCGCGCTCTTCAAGCTGCCGATCCTGCTGGCCGATCTGGCGCTGATCGTGGCGATCTATGTCGTCGCCCGGCGCAAGCTCTCGCCGCGCGCCGCGGCGGGCGCCCACCGGACGCCCCTACTGGCGACAGCCACCTACGCCTTCTCGCCGGTGGTGATCTTCACCGGCGTGCTGTGGGGCCAGATCGACACGATCTTCATCGTGCTGGTGGTACTGGCGCTGCTCGCCGCCTGGAAGGGTCACGGCGTCGCCTCGGGCGTGCTCTTTGCGCTGGCGGTGCTGATCAAGCCGCAGCCGGTGGTCTTCGCGCC
>DASVAA010000132.1:0-11366 GCA_036376595.1 Ktedonobacterales bacterium
ACCCGCGCCAGCACGGCAGCGCGACGGGCGCCAATCTGCGCGTCATCGTGCATGCCTTCCGCGAGCTGCTGCGGCTGCGCGGCAAGCTCCGCGTCTGGCGCGCCTCCCTGCCTCCCGGCGCGCTCCCCTCCCACTAGCGCCGGAACAGGGACCGCTCGCGCGTAGTCGAGCCAGTCTGAACGGTGCGCCCATGCCCCCCTCGTGCCGCTTCTCGTGCGTGCTGCTTTTCTCAGACGATCCAGCTATGCGCGAAGAACTGCATGAGCAGGATTGCCTGCACCCCGAAGCCGGCGGTGACGAGCAGCGTATCGAGCCACGACCGCCGCGTCCACGTGCCCAGCACGAGGAACATCGGGATCGCAGCCATCATGTAGCGGCCCACTGAGAGCAGCGGCTCGTTGCCGACGATGATCGGCGATGCCAGCGACAGCCCGATAAGCCCGATCATGTACAGGGTGTAGGCCACCGGCATGCGCCGCAGCAGGGCGAGCGTGATGGCGCCGAACGCGAGCACTGGCATAAGATCGAAGAGCATGTGTGCCTCGCCCATCGAGCCGAAGGGGGCGGCGAAGAAGTCGCGCACGGCCATGATGAGCGTATTCCACGGCAGGGTCCGGCGGTGGGTCCAGATCTGCCCCTCGATGTGCGGGATCATCAGCGGGTCGCCGAAGAGCCGCCACAGGTAGAACGCGAAGATGCCGATGCTAGCGGGAACCGCCGCCGCGAGAGCAAGCAGCTCCGCGATGGCGCGCGGCTGCCGCAGCCATGTCCGCCAGGCGCCGTTGCGCCACCAGTCGTGCTGGCGACCGTACTCCCAGAGCAGGGGCGCAATCAAGATGAGCGCCGTGATGCGCGTGAACCCCGCCAGCAGCGCGCAGCCAGCCGCCCACCACCACTGTCCGCGGCGTGCAAACAGCAGCGCGAAGACCGCCAGCGCGATGAACAGCGAGTCGCCATAGCCGGCGGCCAGAAAGAACGCCAGCGGATAGGCCGCGAGCAGGCGAATGCTGCGCGTGGCGGTCTCGAAGCCAGCCTCGTGCGACACGAGCAGACCCAACCCGATAAACGCGGCCAGCGCCGCGAGATTGCTCAACAGCATCGCGGCGAAGAGCGCGTGGTCGGCGCCGACGACGAACGAGACACCGCGTATGAGGATCGGATAGAGCGGAAAGAAAGCGGCGCCCGCGGGGTCGCCGGCGTAGCCGTTGAGGCCCACGCGCAGATACCAATGCACATCCCATTGCAGCCAGGCGTTGAGGTAGGTATCCGGGCTGAGGCTGAGGATCGGCGTGTCGTGCCCCGCGGGGCCGTTCGCCGTGCCGTGAAGGTACGTGACGGCATAGTAGGTGATGGCGAGCAGCGCGGCGCGCGTGGCGAGCCAGATACCCGCCGCGCGGCGTGCAACCGCGCGCCACGCGATGTCCGGTCGCGGTTGCGAGCCAGTCGCGGGCGTATCGTCACCCTTGCGCAGGAGCTGCTCCACCGAGGTGCGAAGCGAGGTGATGGTCGGCACGAATCCCTGAACCCTCTCAAGCTCTGCTTATGCGGAGCTACCTGGCTTCCACAGCTGTAATCCTTGGGACGTGTCCTGGGCGACGAGCTGGTAGTGCGCGCGCAGGTGCTCGTACACCTGCGCGAGCTGCGGCCAGTCGTTGAAGGGGCCGAGCCGCCAGACCACCGCCTGATAGCGTTGCGCGTCGAGGTCGCTCTCGACACCAGTGATCAACGCTGGGCTGATGTTGATCACCTGGATGTAGATCGTCGAGGTCGCGGGCGCTCGATTGGAAAGGAAGTAGTATTCCGCCTCCGCCGGCATGACCACAATGCGGTCGGTGGGTGCCGTGTTCGACGCGATCACCTGGCCGAAGCTGTTCTGCGTCTGCAATTGCTGTCCCAGCGCCTTGGCCTGGCTGGTCGGCAGAACGCTGCTGGTGCCGAGCAAGACGATCACCAGCACCACCAGTGGGCCCAGGAGCCGCACCGGGGTGCTTCGCAGCGCCGCAAGTGCTGGGACGCTCGGCCGCCAGACCTCCAACAGCGAGATGATGGCGAGCGCGGTGAGCAGCACCGCCGAGGGCAGCAATTGGAGCCAGTAGTGTGGGTAGGAGTGTGTAGCGAATGGAACCGCCGCCAGCGCCATAACGATCCATAGCGCGACACTCGCGGGGCTGGGCGCCGGCCCGCGCTTGCCGTTCGCGCCAGGCCACCAGCCGGCCCAGCGTGCGATGCCGAGCGCGGCCAGCGCCACCGGCGTGAGCCAGACCAGCGGTAGGCGCCCGATACCCAGGTTCAGCCGGCTGCGTAGCGTGCCATCGGCCGGATAGTGCGTGATGTTGCTGACCACCACCTGCTGCCACATCGGGCCGAACGCCCCGGCCAGCGCAAAGGCGCCAAACACCAGCAGCCACGGCACGATCAGCCCCGCCGCGAAGACCGCCAGGCGTGCCAGCACGGGCCAGCTCGGCCGCCACCAGCGGCGATCGCTGCGCCAATCTGGCAGCAGCAGCAACGCGACCCCTGGCACCGCCAGCACCGTCGTCTGCTTGAAGAGGGCGCCGGCCGCCAGCAGCACCCCGGCGCCGAGCGCCCCGCGCGCAGTGGGCCAGTAGACCACCGCGACCAGCGCGAACACCGTCGCCGCCACCGCGAACGGCTCGGTGAAGAAGTGGTCGCCCTGGAAGATCGGCATCGCCAGCAGCCACAGCGCGGCGCCCAGCACGCCGACCTCCAGCGACCACCAGCGGCGGCCCAGCAGCACCAGCCCGCCGGCTGTCGCGAAGTTGATCAGCACCACCACCGCGCGGATTACCAGCACCTGCGCGAATGGCGAGAGCCAGCCGGTGACGGCCAGCAGGCCCGCGAGCAGGTAGTAAATGCCGGGACTCTTCTGGTCGAAGGCGTCGCGGTAGGGCAGGCCGCCGTGCAAGACGACGCGCGCGATGGTGAGGAAGGCGCCCTCGTCGCGGTCGAGAGGGCCGGTCATCGCGCTGGCACTGACCGCCAGCACATAGAGGCCGAGCAGTGCCTCCGCCCACAGCAGCGGCTGGCGCACCCACCAGCCACGCTGCCCCCGCCGCGTGCCGCGCTCCGCCGTCGCCGTCTGCGTCGCCGGCGGCTCAACTACGCCGATACCCTGCTCGGTGGACCGCACCTGCATCTGCCACTCTCCACCTGTCCCCATCTATCCACCCGCTCATCTTCGTCTGTCGAAACTGAAGTCGAAACTGAAGATGCCGATCGCCAACCAGCACACTCTGGATGAAGCCGCGGGAAGTCGCGGGAAGCCAGCGCGAGTATAGCATTGTTGGGCTGTCGCCGCGAACGACCACTACCCATCTAGGCCATACCGCTTTCGGTCCGGAGGTGACATGCGGATAATCGGGGATGCTGATCCGCGCGAGCGCGGACGGCAGCCCGTGGTGACGCATCCGGTGTGGAGCGCGCAGGCGGCGGCGCGCAGCGGCCGTGGGGTAGGATGAAAGCGATTGATGCGCACAGGGAATGAAGGAGTGCGGCATGACATATCGGTATGCGGTGCTGGGCGGCGGGGTGCTGGGGCTGACGGTCGCTCTGCGGTTGGCGCAGCGCGGGCACCAGGTGACGGTCTTCGAGCGCGAGGCGCTGCCGGGCGGCCTGGCCGCTGGCTTCCGCGTGGGCGCTGGGGCGAACGCAGGCGGTCAGCCCGACGCGGCGGACGATGTGTGGCTCGACAAGTTCTACCACCACCTCTTCACGTCGGATAAGGCAGTCATCGGTCTCGTCAACGAGCTGGGGATAGGTGAGGAGCTGCTGTGGCGCCGCCCGCTGACCGTCACGCTGCGCGGCGGCAAGGTCTATCAGCTCGACTCCCCAGCCTCGGTGCTGCGCTTCAAGCCGATCTCGCTGCCCGCGCGCCTGCGGCTCGGCGCCGTGCTCGGCTACCTGCGACTGCTGCCCTCACCGAACTCACTCGAAGGCCGGACTGCCGCCGCCTGGCTGCGCCGCGCGATGGGCCGCGCGGCCTACGAGGCCGTATTCGCGCCGCTGTTCAAGGGCAAGTTTGGCGCGCTGGCCGACGAGATCGCCATGCCGTGGTTCTGGGCGCGTATCCACGACCGCACGGCGCGGCTGGGCTACGTGCGTGGCGGCTTCCAGCGCTTCTACAACCGGCTCGCCGGGCGCATCGGCGAGCTAGGCGGCACACTGCTGCTGGAGACGCAGGTGCAATCGGTGGAGCACGACGGCGAGGGGTGGGCCATTACACATGCGGCGGCCGGGTCAAGCGCGCCGGCCCAATCGCAGCGCCAGACCTTCGATCGCGTGGTCTCGACGCTGCCCACGCGCCTCACCTGCCGGCTGGTGCCCGAGCTACCCGCCGACTATCGCGCGCGCTACGAGTGGGGCACGGCCTACGGCGCGCACTGCCTGATCCTGGCGCTCGATCGCTCGGTGCTGCCTGGCGGCGCCTACTGGATGAACGTCAACGACCCCGGCTTCCCGTTCATGGTCGCCGTCGAGCATACGCACTACATGCCGGCCGCGGATTACGGCGGCCAGACGCTCGTCTACCTGGGCAACTACCGCCCGATGGATGATCCGCTATTCAAGGCTAATCAGCAGCAGGTGCTCGACGACTTCCTGCCACACCTGCGGCGCATCAATCCCGCGTTTCAGCCAGATTGGGTGACGCGCAGCTGGATGTTCGCGGCGCCGTTCGCCCAGCCGATCGTCACGCGTGAGTACCGCGAGCACATCCCGCCATTCGACACGCCGCTGGCGGACCTCTGGGTCGCTAACATGTTCCAGGTCTATCCGCACGACCGCGGGCAGAACTACTCCGTCGATCTGGCCGAGCGGCTCATCAAGCACCTCGACGCTCAGCGCTAGGCTGGAGTTGGCGCTGGCGCTGGCGTCCAGACCGTTGCCTCCATCGCCGTCATCTTGCCCTTGGATTTGAGCGCCATCTTCAGCGCGACCGCGTGCGCGCGCTCCTCGGCGCCATCGGGCAGCGCGGCGAGCGGGGCGACCTCGTCGCCGTAGCGGTGGCGCAGCCCCATCCATGTCAGGTGATCGGTGAGCCAGGGATTCTTGGGCAGCACGGGGCCGTGCAGGTAGGTGCCGTAGACCTGGCGGTAGCGCGCGCCCTCGCCGCCGTCCTCGCCGTTGTTGCCGCTGCCGGCGATCAGCTTGCCCAGCGGCTGCACGCCGGGGCCGAGGTACGTGCGCCCGCTATGGTTCTCGAAGCCCACCAGCGTGCGCGGGCCGCCCGGCGCGAAGTCACACTCGACGGCGATGTGGTTCATGAAGCGCGTGCCGCCGCCCTGCGTGTAGAGGTCCAGCGCGCCGACGCCCTCCAGCCGCGGACCCTTGAACGGCTGATAGTAACGGCCGAGGAGCTGATAGCCGGCGCAGACCGCCAGCACCACCACATCTTGCTCGACCGCATCGCACAGACTGGCCGCTTTGTCTTCCAGATCACGCGCCGCGACGTCCATCTCCTTATCTTGCCCGCCATGGAAGAGAATCAGGTCGAACTGCGAGAAGTCGGCCTGCTGGCCCACGCCGACCTCGGTCACGCTGGTGCGCAGCCCTCGCCACTCGCAGCGCTTCTGGATCGCCATCAGGTTGCCACGGTCGCCGGCGATGCTGAGCAGCGTCGGGTACAGGTGGCAGATACGCAGCGTCATCGGCTCCACAGCGGCACCCTCACAGTCTCTCGTGTATGGCAACGGGCGTCCACCGGACGCCCCTACGCATTATCTTCGCGTCCTTCGCGTTCTCCGTCTCTGCTCTCTTCTCCGTGTTCTCCGCGAAGCTCCGCGACCTCCGCGTTCCCCCTAACCTATTCCTCCCAGAAGGGCTGTGCCCAGCCGCGGCGGACCATGATGCGCCGCAGCTCGTGCAGCGGCGTGTAGCCTGACAGGATGTAGAGCGTGCCCCCTGGCTCGACGTTCGCCAGCGCCAGGTCAAGCCCTTGTTCGCGGTCCGGCTCTTCCTGGATTTTGTCTTCGGGCACGCCAGCGTACTTGAAGCGCATGCTCAGCTCCTGCGCCTTGGTGCCGCAGGTGACGAGCGAGGCGAGCCGCGGCGCCAGCTCCTCCAGCTCGATGTCCCAGAACCAGGCGAAGTCTTCGCCGTCGGTCTCGGCGTTGCTGTGGACCGAGAGCACGTGCTTGGGGCCGGGCCGCTGCAGGATGGTGCGCAGCGTCGTGTTGTACGAGATTGGGTTCTTCACGAACGCCAGCACGATGTGCTTGTCGCCCGCCGGGATGTCTTCGAGGCGCCCAAACGCTGGCCGCAATCCCGCAAAGGCCGCTGGCGCCGCGGCGAGGTCCAGTCCCAACGCCAGCGCCCCCGCCGTCGCCCCAGCCGCGTTGTAGACGTTGTGCAGCCCTGGTAGCGCGAGATCGAAGCGTAGCGGACCGACCGGCGTCTCGGCCTCTACCGGCGAGGGACCCGACGGATCGAGCGCCACGTGCGTCACGGCGACGTCGAGCGGCGGGCGGGCGTAGCCGCAGTTGGGGCAGTGATAGTCGCCCAGGTGCGAGATGTACGCCGCGTTGTAGTCGAGGTCGTGCTGGCAGCGCACGCAGCGGATGGTGTCGGCGGCGTGCTCGGGCACCTGCGTGCCCACATCGCCGGTGCGCAGGCCGAAGTAGAGGCGCTTGGCCGCCGCGTCGGGCGCGAAGCCCGCCACCAGCGGATCGTCGCCGTTGAGCACCACCGTCGCCTCCGGCGGCAGCGCGCGGATCATCTGCTCTACGGCGCCGGCCACGGCGTACAGCTCGCCGTAGCGGTCGAGCTGGTCGCGGAAGATGTTGTTGACGATCACCACGTCCGGCTCGATCTCCGGCACCGCGTGGCGGATGGTAGCCTCGTCGATCTCGAAGACCAGCACGTCGGCGGGCAGATTGCCGAGCAGGTTCGCGCCGTTGACGGCCACCGCCGTGACGCCGGGCAGCAGATTCGAGCCGCTGCGGTTCTGAATAACGCGCCGCTGGCCGGCGCTGGCGAGGGCGGCCAGCATGCGGCAGGTAGTGGTCTTGCCGTTGCTGCCGCAGACGACGATCTTCTTCGCGCCGCTGCGGCCGATGACCTTGCGCAGTACCTGGGGATCGATCTTGCGCGCGACGATGCCGGGGAAGCTGGTGCCGCCGCCGATCTTGAGCGCGCGCCCGGTGGCGCCGGCGAGCTTGCCCGCCGCCAGCGCCGCCGCCAGGCGGGTCGTGCCGACCGGCCCTCCGCGTCCACGCCGCGACTTTGGGCGTCCACCGGACGCCCCTACCGCCGTCGTCGTCTCGGCGCGCGCAGCCGTCGCGGTCGCCGCCGGGGTATCCTCTGCCATCGTGCCGTCCCGCCCCACCTGGTAATCACGCGCTCATGCCTCACGATATCAAGCCACCGCGAGGGCGACCATGACGCAGCGAGTGTAGCACGCGGCGCGCGCGGGCGGCAATGCGTGTAGGACTCGCGCCCGGCGGGGAAAAGGCGTGGTGGCGATGCGGTGGCGTACCGATCTCGATCTGGCTGGTTATACTCTGACAGACCTCATTCCGCGCGGGCTGCAGCGCGCGGATGCTCGTTTCGGCGGACCGCGGTGTATTGGTGTAGTGGTTGGTCGCTCGTGGGTGGTTCGTCCTCGTAGCGCGTGGCGTTGTGGGCACTGGCAAGGCGCACTCAGCCCACAGCCCGCATCTTTTGAGCTACGCGCTGTGTCGCTGCGACGCTGTGACGTGCCAGCCGTCCCCATCCCGAATCGTCGTGACCGTGCCCAGCACTCGACGCACGGCGATCGCCTATCCTCGCACATGGTGAGCGTGGCACCCAAGACATGGGCCCTGGTGGCTCGGTCGCTAGCGCAGGCGCAGCGCGAAGTGTCGGTTGTTTGAGCAGTGGTTGAGACATGGAGGTGTGATCACATGGCATTTCTCGCACGCCGCAGCGGGCGCAGTTACGCGCTGCTTGCGCTGCCGCTCGCCCTGGCCCTGGCCCTCGCCGCGGTCCTCGCCCTCGCGACACCCACCCGCGCCGCGGCCTCGTCGCGACTCTTGCAGCTTAGCAGCGATCCCTACACCAACAGCACCAGCCAGCATCGGACGGAGGTCGAGCCGGATACGTTCGCCTTCGGCTCGACGATCGTCGCCGCCGTGCAGGTCGGGCGCTTCTTCAGTGGCGGCGCATCCAACATCGGCTGGGCGACCTCGACCAACGGCGGCCACACGTGGACGCACGGCTTCCTGCCCGGCACGACCGTCTTTGCCACGCCCGCCGGTCTCTACTCGCGCGTCAGCGACCCTTCCGTGGCCTACGACGCTCGGCATGGCGTGTGGCTGATCTCGTACCTCGGCCTCTTCCCGGGCGGCAACACCGCCCAGGTGGATGTGCTCGCCAGCCGCTCGACCGACGGCGGATTGACCTGGGACACGCCAGTCGCCGTCAGTATTACTGGCCTCTTCAACGACAAGAACTGGAGCGTTTGCGACGACACGGCGAGCAGCCCCTTCTACGGCAACTGCTATACCGAATTCGACGTGCCCAGCCACCAAGATTTGATCAAGATGAGCACGTCGAGCGACGGCGGGCTGACGTGGGGTCCGGCGCTCTCCACCGGCGATAACGCGCACGGCATCGGCGGCCAGCCGGTGGTGCAGCCCAGCGGGACGGTGATCGTGCCGATCAACGGCTTCCAGAGCAAGGGCGGCTCGCTGCTGGCCTTCAGCTCAACCGATGGCGGCGCGAGCTGGGGCAAGACGCTGACGGTCACGAAGAACCGCTTCGAGGTCCCCGGCGGCAACATCCGCGCCGGCACGCTGCCCTCGACTGAGGTAGATGCCGCTGGCACGGTCTACGTCGCCTGGCCGGACTGCCGCTTCGAGACCAAGTGCGGCGCCAACGACATCGTGCTGAGCACGTCGAGCGACGGTGTGAATTGGACCGCTCCGGTGCGCATCCCGATTGATCCGATCGGCAGCGGCGTGGATCACTTCCTCCCCGGCCTGGCTGTCGATCGCTCTACCTCCGGCGCGAGCGCGCACCTCGGGCTCGTCTACTACTACTATCCCGTCGCCGGCTGCACGGTCGCGACCTGCCAGCTCAACGTGGGCTTCGTGTCCTCGACCGACGGCGGCGCCACCTGGACCGCGTCGCAGCAGATCGCCGGCCCGATGTCGCTCTCGTGGCTGGCGAACACCAACCAGGGTGTGATGGTCGGCGACTATATGTCCACGTCGTTCTCCGGCGGCACCGCCTACCCAGCGCTGGTCTCAGCCAATGCGCCGAGCGGCGGTGTCTTCGACGAAGCGCTCTACACCGTTAGTGGCGGCTTCTCTGTTGGCGGTGGCGCCAATGCCGCGCACGCCGACCCGGTGCTCGTCTCGGCTGACAATGCGCCGGCGTATGCCGTGCCGCTGACGAGCCAGTAGCCGGCAACACGGCGTATTTGGAGGCGTGGGAGGCGGCTGTGCGATAGCTGCCTCCCCACTTGGATGATCCACGATGATCCCAGCGGGTGCCGGAACGGAGAGTGCGCGCATGGCGGCAGGGTTTGCCGGCAAGGTGGCGCTGGTGACCGGCGGTGGTTCGGGTATGGGGCGTGCCGCCGCGCTGGCGTTCGCGCGCGAGGGCGCCCGCGTCGCGGTGGCCGATGTGGACGCGAGCGGCGGTGAGGAGACGGTCCGGTTGATCGCGGAGGCGGGAGGGGAGAGCTTCTTCGTCTCCTGTGACGTCTCGCGTGGCGCCGAGGTGGAGGCGCTCGTCGCCCGCACACTCGAACGCTACGGGCGGCTGGACTGTGCCTTCAACAACGCGGGCATCAACGAGGAGCACGGCCCGCTGGCGGACTGCGCCGAGGAGCTATGGGATCGCATCCTGGCCGTCAACCTCAAGGGCATCTTCCTGTGCATGAAGCATGAGATTCCGCCGATGCTCCGGGGCGGCGGCGGCGTAATCGTCAACAATGCTTCAATCGTTGGTCTCAGTGGGTCGCGCAACCACCCCGCCTATGTCGCCAGCAAGCACGGCGTCGTCGGGCTGACCCGCGCCGCCGCCCGCGACTACTCGGCCGCCGGCATCCGCGTCAATGCCGTCTGCCCTGGCGCGATCCACACGCCGATGTACGTGCGTATGGAGGGCAGCGATCCCGCGCGTGACGCCGAGATCGCCGCCAGCCTGCCGATCGGGCGCCTCGGCCAGCCCGAAGACGTAGCCGAGGCAGTGCTGTGGCTCTGCTCCGACGCCGCCGGGTTCATCACCGGGCATGCGCTGGTGGTGGACGGCGGCGAGTTGGCGTAGCCGGATGGTGTCGAAGTGAGGAGCGGCGAGCGTCAGCCGCGCGGAGGGATGTACTGAATCGACCAGCGGTTGCCGTCGGGGTCGTTGAAGAAGACGAACTCGCCCCACGGGAAGTGCTCCACCTCGCTGACCTCGACCCCGCGCTCGACCAGGTCCGCACGCGCGGCGTTGATGTCGGCGACCACGAGCTGCAAGCCCCGTACTGAGCCGGGCACGGCGTCGGTGATGCCTTCGCCGATGGCAATTGAGCACGCCGAGCCGGGAGGGGTGAGCTGCACGAAGCGCAGGCCCTCGCTTACCTGGTAATCGTGGTCCGCGTGGAAACCAACCTTCTCCGCATAGAACGCCTTGGCGCGGTCCACGTCGGTTACGGGAACCGCGACCAGCTCCAACTTCCAATCCATGATGCGTCCTCCAGTTGCGTGATCGGTCTGGCCGGCGGCGATGCATATCATGTCGCCGGACCCTTGAACACCATTCTTTGGCTCTCGGACTATAGCGGAGAGGGGGGCGTGGTGCTACCAGCCGATCGGCCCGCATTGCGGTTGGTGGCGGCATGTGCGCCAGAGGGACGCCGCATTGTGGTTCCTGCGCTACAATCGGGTGGAAGCGCGGCATGGTGGATCGCGCCGCGCGTGAGTTGGCGTGCGAAGAGGAGGGCAGCGCGATGAGCGACGGGAGCGAGAGCCTGCGCGTGGTGGATAACGTGCCAGAACAGCGCTTCGAGGTGGAGCTGAACGGCGAGGTCGCGACGCTGGCCTACGAGCGCGCGGGCGACCGGCTGGTGCTGATCCATACCGAGGTGCCGCCGAGCCTGCAAGGGCATGGCATCGGGCATGTGCTGGTGCGCGCGGCGCTGGACGAGGCGGCGCGCGAGGGCGAGCTGATCGTGCCGCTGTGCCCGTTCGTGGTCAGCTTTCTACGCCGGCACCCCGACGAGCTGCGCCTGGTGGCGCCAGAATACCGGGCGGAGTTTCAGACGCGATAGGGCGCGATGCTCACCACGGTTGTATCGTTAGAGCCTGTTATGGACTTGAGGTCAAATGAACCAACAGCGTGAATTGGGCTAGCATCAGGCAGGCAAAAGCGACGAAGTG
>DASVAA010000133.1:0-2353 GCA_036376595.1 Ktedonobacterales bacterium
GCGCGCGACCGGGGCATCCCCGCCGCCTACGTGCCCGCGGCGGACGCGGCAGAGGCGGCGCTGGTGGAGGACGTCACCGTCTATCCGGTGGAGCATCTGGCGCAGTTGCTTTCCCATCTGCGCGGCGAGCAGCCCATAGCGCCGTATATCCCGGATGGCTCGCCACTGGCCATCAGCGACGAGACGGTCTATCCGTACGATCTGGCGGATGTGCGTGGGCAGGAGCATGTCAAGCGGGCGCTCGAAGTTGCGGCGTCGGGTGGCCACAATATGCTGATGGTTGGCCCGCCCGGCTCCGGCAAGACGCTGCTGGCGCGCACCGTGCCCTCGATTCTGCCGCCACTCTCGCTCAACGAGGCGCTCGAAGTCACCCGGCTTTACAGTGTCAGCGGGATGCTCAGCGCCGACAGGCCGCTCGTCACCAGCCGCCCCTTTCGCGCGCCGCACCACACCACAAGCCACGCGGGCCTTGTCGGCGGCGGACGCTGGCCGCGTCCCGGCGAGATCAGCCTGGCGCATCGCGGCGTCCTCTTCCTCGACGAGTTGCCGGAGTTCGGCCAGAACGTGCTGGAGGTGCTGCGCCAGCCGCTGGAAGATCACGTCGTTACCATCAGCCGCGCCCAGGGCACCGTCACCTTCCCGGCCAATTTTGTGCTGGTGGCGGCGATGAATCCGTGCCCCTGCGGTTACGCCACCGACCCGACCCGCGAGTGTACCTGCTCACCGTCCACCATCGCCCGCTACCAGAAGCGCATCTCCGGCCCACTGCTGGATCGCATTGACATCCACGTTGAGGTTCCGCGCGTCGAGTACGAGAAGCTGACGGGCAAGCACGAGGGCGAGCGTTCGGCGGCAGTGCGAACGCGCGTGAATGGGGCGCGGGCAGTGCAGGCGCGGCGATTCGCGGGGACGGCGATCACCTGCAACGCCGAGATGGGGCCAGCCGAGGTGCGCGCCCACTGCGCGGTGGACGCCGCCGCCCAGCCCTTGCTGCGCGCCGCGACCCAGCGGCTGCAACTCTCCGCCCGCGCCTTCCACCGGGTGCTGAAGCTTGCCCGCACCATCGCCGATCTGGCGGAAAGCGAGACGATCACCGCGCCGCACGTGGCCGAGGCGCTGCAATATCGCGCGAGGGGCGAGGTGGGATAGGGTTACGCCGGGGTGAGCGCGATGACCCGGAGCGGGCTGCCGGAGCCGCCGACGATTTTGAGCGGGGCGGCGATGACGATGGCTCCGGTGGGTGGGAGCTGATCCAGGTTGATCAGGCTGGTGAGGCCGAATTTGCCCGCGCCGTGCATCGTCGTGTGGTTGGGGAAGGGCGGATCGAAGCCGCCCGCCTGCCCGGCGTCCGTCCCGACCGTCTCCACGCCGACGCCGAGCACGTCACGCTCGCGCGCCAGAAACTGCGAACACTCCTTCGAGAAGCCGGGCGAATGAGCGCCATCCGCGCCGACGTTCAGGAAATCCTCACGGCTGGTACGCGCGCTCCAGCCGGTGCGCAGCAGCACCCATGCTCCCGCCGGGATGCGCCCATAGGTGGCCTCCCACTTCTGGACGCCCTCCGGGGTGAGCAGGAAGTCGAGGTTCTGCTCCACCTCCGCCGTCACGTCAATGACGCAGGCGGGGCCGACGAATTTGCGCGGCGGGATGGTGTCGGTCGCGTTGTCGGGCAGGTCTTTGCCCGTCACCCAGTGGATCGGCGCGTCGAAGTGGGTGCCGGTATGTTCGCCGAGATGCAGGATGTTCCAGTGCCAGGCTGGCCCGCGCTCGTCGTAGCGCGAGATTTCGGTGAGGGTCAGCCCCGGCGAGGGCGCGAAGATGGGCGGCAGGTCAATCACCGGCGTCTCCGGCCCCAGCGGCGTGGTGAGATCCACGACGCGAATACGGCCCGCGTTGAGTTCTTCGATGAGTTGGGATAATACGCTTTTCGCCTGTCCGTCCGCCATGATCGCCTCCCTGTGCTACTCCTGCGCTATTGCTCTTGCTGCCGGAGCGCCTCCAGCGCGCGTCGGAACTGGAAGCGGTTCTCCAGCAGCGGCAGATCCATGTGAAACGACTTCGGCCCGACCGCCTCGACCTTGGAGACGATGGTCGTCAGGGTATCGCTCGCCAGCGCGGCGCTGACCGTCTCTTGCAGGCGGCTCGGCGTGTCGGCCTCCTCCACCCGGGGAATGCCGCAGGCGCGCGCGACGCCCGCCAGATCGGTTCCCGTCGCCGTGGCGGTGGGGAATCCGCCGACCGAGAGCAGGCTCTCATTGTCGAAGACGATGTGCAGCAGATTCCCCGGACGGTAGCGCGCCATCGTGCTCAGCGTGCCCAGATTCATCAGCAGCGAGCCGTCGCCATCCAGCAC
>DASVAA010000134.1:0-33148 GCA_036376595.1 Ktedonobacterales bacterium
GCGCACCTGGGCATCGGCCAGCACCGCCTTCGCCTGATTGATGTCGTCCATCGTCAGGCCCGGTGTGCTGCTGTCGGCCGCCAGCGCGCCGCCCGAAAGCGGCGTGAGCAGCGTCTGCGCCACCTGGAGGCCCTCGCTGGCGGTGGCCGTCATATCGAAGCCGATGCGCGTGAGCAGCCGGTAATTGCGCATCGTGGAGCTCACCGCTGAGAGCGGCGCACCGGCGATGTTCATCGCGCTGTTGATCTCATAGAGGTCGTGCGTGATGCCGTCTACCTGCGCCTGCGCCTCTTTGAGCGTGCTGGCGTTCAGCAGCGCCGACTGATCGGAGAGCATGCCCTGTAGCGTCTGCGCGCGGCGCAGCGCATCGCTGGCGTCGTACCCCAGCCGCAGGATCGGGATCAACGGCGCGCAGCAGGTGAGCATGAAGCCCAGCAGAAAGAAGGCAAGCATCGCCGCGGCCGCCGGGCGCGTGCGCAACAGCAGGCGCGCCCGCGCCAGCCGGCTCATGGGCGCATGCACGGCGCCCAGCCGCGCCAGCGTGCTGAGCGACTCCGCCAGCGGATCGCTGCGGCCGTCATCCTCCCAGGCGTCGCGCCCCGGCGACCAGAAGCCGCTGTCTTCCTCCTCGCCAGACTCGCGGCCGTAGTCCAGGCTCGACCCGAAGCCGGTGGCCCAGCCGGTATCCCAGGTGCCGGTCTCCCAGCCGGCGTCCCACTCATCGTCATCCCAGTGCCGTGGCCGGCCGCCACCGCCACCGGCACTCCCACCAGCTCGCCGCCGGTCGCGCTCGTCGTCGCGCGCGTTGCGCGGCGCGGCACGGCGGCTGTCGCGGGCCGGGCGGGTACGAGGATCGTCCATATCCGGCTCGTCGGGCACGTCGAAGGGCACGCGCTCCTCGTGGTCCCACGAGTCGAGCGTGCGCTGATCGAAGTCGGAGGCGCGCCAATCGCCGGATTTGGGGTTGCGCATCGCGCCGGCCGCGCGGCGCACGTTCTCGCCAAGGCGCCGCGCCTGATCGCCCAGCGCGGTGAACGCATCGCGCAGCATCTCACGGTCGCCGCCACGCCGCGCGCGGGAGAGCAGCCCACCGCCGGAGGTCGGCGGCACGCCCGGTCCCGACCGGCCGGAGCCAGACCCAGACCGCGGAGCCGAGGGCGCGCGGCGAGGCGATGCACCGCCGTCATCGCCGCCGTTGTAGCGGCTCAGCAGTCCGCCTCCCTGCCCGTTGCCCCCATTGCCTCCAGCAGGACGCGAGGGGCGCGCGGGGCGCTGATTCTCGCGGGCATCGCGCGAGCTGCGCGGCGATGCCCCGGCTGGCCGGTTCCGGTTGCTGCCATCGTCCATGCTACGCCTGGTCTCTCCCCTCGCCTCCCCACCGCCCGCGGCAGGATTCCGTTCGATACCTTATCAGCGCAAGAAACGCACCCACCCTAGAGTATGACGCATCCCACACGCGAAATGTGCGGGTCCTGTGGCCCAGATCACACTTCTCATCAGATTCTCACACCCCCGGTGGGGCAGCAGTCGGCACGCTATCATGCCCCCACGCGGGCGTCAAGCGCGTGGGACCCAGATGGCGAGCGGGCGGTGCTGTCTCACGAGCGCGGGCGGATGTGCTATACTGCGCAGCGGCGACCATCGTCGAGGGCGACGGTTCCCACCGGCAGCGGTTGGCCGGGCGGCGAGCAAGCGAACAGGTACGAGGAATTGCCCATGCCCACGCGCATCATTATTGCCGAAGACGATACCGTCATCCGCATGGACCTGAAAGACGAGCTGCAGCGCCAGGGCTACCTCGTCGTCGGCGAGGCCGGTGACGGCCAGAGCGCCGTCAACCTCACCCGCGAGCTGCGCCCCGACCTCGTCGTGATGGACATCCGTATGCCCGAGATGGACGGCATTAGCGCCGCCGAGGTGCTGACGCGCGAGAAGCTCGCCCCGACCGTGCTGCTCACCGCCTTCAGCGACGAAGAGCTGATCGAGCGCGCCCGCAACGCGGGCGTCGTCCACTACGTCACCAAACCGTGGCGCTCCAGCGACCTCAAGCCGGCGATCGAGATTGCGCTGGCGCGCTTCAAAGAATTCCGCGCCATGGAAACCAAGGCTAAAAGCCTGGAAGACCAGCTCGAGACGCGCAAGGTGGTCGAGAAGGCCAAGGGCGTGCTGATGCAGAAGCACGGCATCAGCGAGAACGACGCCTTCCATCGCATCCAGCGCGCGAGCATGAACAATCGCAAGTCCATGAAAGAGATCGCTGAGGCGATCCTGCTCGCCGAGGAGCTTCACGCCTAGGGTCCTCACTCCCGGCCCCTCTCCTGTGCGCAGGCGAGGGGTGGGCAGAGGTCGAGTGGACGAGCACTAGCCTAGAGAAGCCAGCCATGTCATCTCCCGCCGCACCTGCCAGCGCCCAGCCTCGGACCACGGACGGCGTCCTTGCTGCAGGCATCCGCTTCCGCCCGACCAGCCGCATCACCTACTATGCGCCCGCCGGCTTCCAGCTCAACACCGGCCAGTGGGTGATTGTCGAGGGCACGAAAGGCCTGGAGTGCGGGCGGGTAGTGATCGCACCCAAGCACGTCGAGCGGGCGGAGCTGCCCTCCGACGGACTCAAGCCGATCCAGCGTCTCGCCTCGGAGGACGACCTGCGCCACATGCTGGCCTACAAGGCGAAGGAGAAGGACGCTCTGCGCCGCTGCGCCGAGCGCATCGAGCACCACGAGCTGCCGATGAAGCTGGTCGAGGCCGAATACACCTACGACGGCAGCCGCCTCACGTTCTACTTCACCGCCGAGCAGCGCGTAGACTTTCGCGCGCTGGTGCGCGACCTCGCTTCGCTCTTCCACACCCGCATCGAGCTGCGCCAGATCGGCGCCCGCGACCACGCGAAGATCCTGGGCGGCGTCGGCGTCTGCGGCAAGACGCTATGCTGCAGCTCGTGGCTCACCGAATTCAACGTCGTCTCGATCAAGATGGCGAAGGAGCAGGGGCTGCCGCTCAACACCAACAAGATTTCGGGTGTCTGCGGGCGGCTGATGTGCTGTCTGGCGTATGAGAACGACGACTACATCGCCGCCAAAGCCGAGATGCCCGGCCTGGGCGAGATCCTCATGACCCCCGCAGGCGCCGGGCGCGTCATCGGCCTCAACATCCCGCGCGAGTCGGTCGAGGTGATGCTGGAGAGCGGCGCCATCATCACCCAGCCGGTCAAGGAGCTGCCCGGCTACGACAAGCCGCCCGCCCCGCGCCCAACGCACAACGGCGAGGGCTGCGGCAAGCCCAACTGCGGCCGCAACAAGCACCGCATGCCCACGCCGCCCGGCGAGCACGCCGAGACCCGCTCGCAGCAGCTCCCCGGCATGCTCAGTTAAGCCTGTGTCGCGGGGGCGTCCCGTGTGGCCCAAAAGATGCACTGCGCCTGGCATGAACGCCGATTCCACACGGTACTCTTCCACCATGGGGAACGCTGACAACTCCGATACCTCCCACGCACAGCAACCGCGTCCGTGGCACCCAGCGCTCGAAAGCGCGCGGGCCGCGTTTGGTGCCTTGCGCTCTGCCGCCGCGCGCCGCCCGGGTGATTCGCCCGCGGACCAGGAGTCGGCCGGGGCGCCGCCTGACGCCGAGCCGGTGACGGTGATCCCGGCGGCTGGTGCGCGGCCCGCTCATGCCCATACTTTCGCCAATCAGTGGCACACCTGGCGCGGCCGCCTTGCGCAGGCCAGCCGCCGGCTCACGCCCCCAAGACCGCGACGGCAACAGACGCCTGGAGTGCCGTTGCTGCCCGCGCCGTGGTTTCGGGCGGCGCGCCGCTGGTCGCCGGGGCTCATCCCTCCGGCGCTGGCGCTGGCGCTGCTCGGCGTGCTGGCGCTAGTGGGCCATCTCACCGGACGCGGCTCTGGTATCCTGCCGCCCGCCCAGATTCTGCCGCTGGCCCTGATCTACCTGATCGGCGGCACGATCTACGGCATCGCCCTCTACTACGCGCCCACCAACAACATCTGGCTGGCCGTGTTCGGTGGCGGCGCCGCGCTCTACCTGCTGGCCACGCTGTGGGTGCTGGCTGGGCCGATTGCCGTGGCCGCGGTTGCCGTGCTGCTGTGCGTCCCGGTTTACTTCTACGTGCGCCGCCGCCGGCATACCGTCCCCGCCGGGCAGGCCGCGGTGACGACCCTTGCCGGCGGCTACCATCGCACGCTGGGCCCCGGCACCACCGTGCTGATCCCTGGTGAGCACACTCTGGCAACGGTGGATACCAGCGACCGCCAGGTTGACGTGCCGACTCAGCGCGTGCGCGTGTCCGATCCTGACGGCGAGGGATTCGTGGCACGCGCCGCCGCAGCGCTCGCCTACCACGTCACCCCCGGCCAGGCGCATCTCGCCGCGCTGGCCGCCGATACCTGGGAGGCAGACCTGGAGCAGCACGCCGAAGCAGCTTTGCGGGCAGCTCTGGGTGAGTGGGGCCATCGCCTGCTCGACGGCGAAGAGCTGCCGGAGCGCTTCCTCGCTCGCAACGCGCTGGACGACCTGCGCCCCCGCGTGCGGGATGACGGCGTGACCATCTTGTGGGTCAACGTCCGCGACATCTGGCTTACCCCAGAGAGCGAAGTGATCCCCGTCAACGAGTGGAATGATGCGGCTTCCTCCGCTCGCGACGCTCACGACGAGGAGGGAAGCGCGTCCTACGAAGCGACGCGGCCCGACTCCGCTGGCATGCGCCCAGACGACCCGGCGCCGCACCCACGTCCCGCCTCGGCGGCGGCCGCGCTGCCCGCGATCGACGACGCCCAGTCGCTCTACGGTTCGTCAGAGCCTCTGGAGCGCGAGACGCTCAACCCCGACGCCCTGGCCGACGCCTATGAAGCCGTGCGCGACGGTCACATCGCGGACCCTGAGACGATTCGCGAGATCGCCCGCGCCTTCCTGGCCGTCGCCCACGATGCGGAGCTGGTTGAGGACTTCCCTTACGACGCCGTCGGCGCCGCGCAGATTCTCATGGAGCGCGCGACGGCACTGGAGCGCGCGGGCACGGGCCGCGGCAATCAGCAACACTAACCCGGATTCTTCGCCCACTTGACGCCAATAGGGGGCGTGGTGGTCGAGGCATGCACGCGGGCACATCCGCATCGTCTGAGGGTGTGGTACATCCGAGGGTGGCTACTTGGCGATACCGCAACGTAAAATTGCCGCAAAGTTTCGCTGTCACACGCCGGGCGGCTTGCTCGTGAAGAGGTAGATCTTCAGCTCGACCTGACTCGGCGCCAGGTCCGGGTCGTAGAAGTCTATAGGCACGGCCTGCTGGAAGACGAAGCCGCGCGCCCCGAGCGCGAAGATCACCTCCTCGTCGAAGGCATGCGCCACATCCAGCGCATACGCTGTCTGCCGCGGCGAGGCGAGGCCGACTGTTGTGAAGTAGTCGAATGCGTAGCGGCCGCGCAGCGCCGCCATCTGGCGTACCTGTGCCTGCGCGGCATTAATTGCCGCGGGATCGCCGGAGAGCAGGCCGCGCGGATCCACGGTGATGATCGCCTCCACCGGCGCGGGATCAATTGCCGGCATCGTCACCGGCGTCGGCGTGGGACGACCCAACAGGCCACCTGGCCTCCCAAGCGCCAGCACCCCCGCGAGCGCCACCACGATCGCCAGCACCGCCGCCAGCTCGGCCAGACGTAGCCGGCTGTGCGGAGACTCTGCGCGGTGTGTCCGGCCCTGGCGACTGAGCGTGGCGGCTATTCGGCGGCGCAGCGGCGAGACGCCCACGCGGCGGATCGCCGCCACGACCGCGGCCATATCGGCGGCGAAGTCGGGATTGTGCCGCACGCGCAGGGCATTGATCCCCGCCAGCTCGCGCAGGCCCCAGGGCAGTTGCTCCATGGTCGGCATGCGCGCGCCATCCACCAGCAGCGGGACAACCGGCGTGCCGACCGAGAAAGCGGTTTCGATCTCGACACGCACCGAATCATCTTCCTGGTCAATGCGGCGCTCGCCGCCTGGGTCGCGGGCCTCCAGCCAGCGCGGACCGATCACCACCACCTGCACGTTGGAGCCGCGAATTGCCTGAGCGATGTGGCGCCGAAAGTCGGTGCCGGCGGGAATCGAAAGCACGTCCTGAAACACCGAGCGCCGGCCAAACGCCCGTGCAATCCAGTCTACGATGCGCTCAGTGGTCGGCGCGCTGTCGTCGCGCCGGTACGAGACGAAGATGCGCGTCATCCGGCCCCTCCACCCACGGTCGCCGCAAGCCCATTCTGCTTCCACCTACCATACGTCGCCGCTGGGGTCGCCGCTCACATCCTCGTCTTGATCCTCATCGCCTGCCACGGCATCCATACCCTCGTGCGTCTCGTCCCACAAGCGCCGCACTGCCTCGCGCGCCACCTCGTAGCTGAAGCCACGGCGCAGCAGGAATGGCCCCAGCTTGGCGCGGAAACCCGCGAAGTCGAGGCTCGCGACCGAGCGCAGTCGCTGGCGCCCCGCGGCGAGGGCACGCTCTTCGTCCAGCTCTGGCGTCGTGGCCTCCTCAACCGTCTCGCGGCTCACTCCTCGCTGCCGCAGCTCCTGCGCGATGGCGCGCGACCCGCGCGGACTGAACCGGTCGCGGTTCTCGACCCAGAAGGCGGCGAATTGTTGGTCGTCGAGAAGCCCCTGCTCCTGGAGTCGATCCAGCACGTGATCGACCGCCTCCGCCGCGGGCGCCTCGCGATTGCGGCGCGGCGCCAGCAGGCGGCGGCGCACCTCGGCACGACTGCGCGGGCGCGGCGCGAGGAAGCGCAGCGCCGCATCCCACAACCGGCGCTCGCCCTCGGTCTGGCGCAGGCGCTCAACGTCCGCCTCGCTCAGCTCCATGCCGACGTAAAGGCCAGCGGCGACCACCGCGGCACCATCCAGGCCGAGCGCGTAGCGCCCATCCAGATGCAGACTGTAGCGGTCGGGACGCTTTTCCTGCGGTTCGATCGCGGTGATACGCATCGTGTGGTCGTCCTTCGGTGAAGAGCGTGCGGCGCGCGAAGAGGGTCCTCAGCCCCTCTCCGTGCGCGGAGAGGGGATTTGCGCGACTCTGCAAACTGATCTTGAGTTTATGGCAGTCGTCAAAGGTCATTCGACCCCTCGCGATAGGGGCGTTACCAGATGTCCGCGCGAGATCGTTTCGCTCCCCCTCGCCTCCGCGGAGGCGAGGGGGTCAGGGAGTGAGGCTCCCTACGTGTCCTGTCGATCATTCCGTCCGCGGCCGAGCACGGCGGCAACGCGGTCAAGCCCGCGCAGCAGGCGTCGCGCCAGCGGAGTTACCAGCGGCAGCGAGGCAACGTGGCCCGCCAATGCCGCCCTGACCAGATGCGTCCAGGCGAAGAAGCTCAGCGCCGCGAGCGCCAGCCAGCCGAGCGCGAAGACCACCGCAAGCAGCGTGGCCGTCCGGACGCTGGTGGTCAGACCGCCCGCCAGCACCAGCAGGGCGAAGATCAGGACCTGCGCCAGCGCCAGCACCGCGAAGAAGACCAGCGATTGGGCCGCGTGGGCGCGCACGAAGCGATTGCGCCGCTCGCGCAACAGCAGCGCCACCGCCGGCAGCAGCGGCACCGCATACGCCAGCGCACCCAGCAGCCGCGGATTGCGCCGCCGCTCGATGCGCAGCGCCAGTCCGGTCGTGCCCACGCCGCCCATACCACGCGTGCCGCCGCGTGTAGTGGCCAGTCCGTCCGCACGTCGCCCATCGGCACGCACGGCTGCCCCACGGCTTGCCGCCGCAACGTCGTCGCGCCCATGGTCCAGCGGTGGCGTCACGGCCCGACGCCTAGAGGCGCCTTCGAGTGAGGCAGGAGACCCCGCGGAGAGCGGAGCTGGCAAGCCCGCCGCGGGCGCGTGCAGCGGTGGAGCGCTCGCCAATTTGTGGGCGGCATTGGCCGCATCAGTCCCCGTTCGGTGCTCCAACGGCGGCAGTGTAGGGGCGGCGCTCCCCTCCGCCGCGGACATAGGCTTCTGGGGCTGGGCGCCGGGGGCGCCGCTAGCAGGGCGATTCGGGGATCTGTAGCGGGGGCGCCGCGTACCGCTCGGCATAGGCTCCTACAATCGGCCAGCGAATGTGATGTCCGGTCCAGGCACCGATCATCGTGAACAGCCACGGCACGACGATGCCCAGGACCACCACGACGACCGCAAGTCCACTGCCAAGGGCGCCGAAGACCGTCCAGTGGGTCACGCGAGAGAAATCGTGCAGCAGCGCGTCCAGTACATAGACGACGACGCCGGCCACTGTGAAGACGCTAGTGAGCAGGATCGCTTGCAGTGCGTGGAAGCGCACGTAACGGTTGTTGCGCTCGGCGAAGTAGACAATCAAGCCGGTGAGCCACCACAGCAGGTAGCTGAAGCCCGCGGTGGTGTCGGCGCTGACGGTAAAGGTCGTCGGTCCCCACGACTGTGCCGTGCGCCATGGGACGTGCGTGCGCAGAGCCGGCAGCGTGCCCTGCGGCCGGCGCGGCGGCTGCGGCGGCACGTAGGGTGGCGCGGAGGGCGTGTGCCAGAGAGGCGGCGCGCCCGATGGCGCGTCCTGGTAGGTGGCGGCGTCATGGAGGATCGGCTCGGCGCCGATCCGTGCTCCGGGCAGGGCAGGTGGCACGGGCGGTGGTGCTACTGGAGCGCTTGTACCGTTGGGAAGCTGCTCTCGTCGCAGATCGAGCACGGTGGCCTGATTATCTCCAGCGTCCGGCGGCGTTGTGGCCGGGGCGGCAACGGGAGCGTGATTCGTGCCTGCTTTGTCCGTGCGGATGGTTCCCTCATGTGCCCCTGAGGATGGGGCGTGTCCACTCGCCGACTGCGGGTCCATGACTTGCTCTGAATCCACCGCCACCCTCCCATCGCCCTCAGGGTCCCCCACGCACTGCCCCACACCGGCTGATCCTTCAGACGAGCGAGACCCGCCCGCTAGCCACCCACATAGCGCAGGTACTCGTCGGCCAGCGCGCTGAACTGCCGGTGCGGACCATTGCCGCCGAACTTCTGGCGCAGCGAGCCAACCGGCTCCTCCACGTCCGCTGCCTCGGCCACCTCCAGCGCCTCGGTAATGATCGTGTTGAAGATCGGCGGGTGGATGCCGGGGATGGCGTCGCGGCGCATGCTGAGCACGGTTTGCTTGTGGAGCTTGCTGGTGGGGCGGAAGCGCGAGACGATGATCCCCAGGCCGAAGATCTCGTGCTGCGCGCGCAGGGCGAAATCGGCCATGCGGTCGAGCACCAGCGGCACGCCGAGCGTCGAGAGGATGTCGGGGACGACAGGGATCAGAAAGTAGCGGCTGATGGCGATGCCGTTGAGCGTAATGACGCCCAGATTCGGCGGGCAGTCGATCAGCACGTGGTCGTAGTGCGGCAACACGTCGCGCAGCGTCTCGCGCAGCGCGTAGACCGGCGGGCCGCGGAAGGTGTCGAGGTCGGAGATTTTGGTGATCTTGTCCTGGATGCGGTGCAGACGGATGCTGGAGGGCAGCAGATCGAGGCCGGGAATGCCGCCGGCGACGTTGGAGACACGCGACATGATGGCATCGGGCGCCGAGAAGAGCGAGGTGCCGTCGAGCTGGTCCTTGAAGAGCTGATAAAGCGTCTGGCCGGATTGATCGCGCTCGCGCCAGCGCCGCTCGTTGACCATCGCGATGGTGGCGTTGGTCTGCGGATCGAGGTCGATCACCAGCACGCGCTTGGCATGCTCGGCAGCCAGGTAGTGGGCAAGCGCCACCGTCAGTGTGGTCTTGCCGACGCCGCCCTTGAGGTTGATAACACTTGTGACGACAGCCATCCCCCGACTCCTCCCGTCTCCGCTGCCCGCGGCCACCGCGTCCTGCTCGAAAATGCCCGCGCGCCGCCATGGCGCGTGTCGCGTTCTGCATCGCTCATCCTATCCGAATTGCGGCATCTTGTCCAGCCTTGCGTACTTGTGCGGAGCCGCACCAGCGCCGGGCGGCGTACGATGGGCTGGGGGCAGTGCGCGTGACGCTGGCACCCGGATGGGGCACGACGTACACTCCACAGCATCACCCTATCGCTGGCACAGATACCGTGGCGACCGACCGAACGTAGGGGCATCCGGTGGGCATCCGGTGGGCATCCGGTGGGTGCCCTGTTGGCCCTACGAACGCTCACAGGGGCGCGCGAAGGTATCGTAGGGGCGTCCGGTGGACGCCTGATGGTGCGTGTAGGGGCGTCCAGTGGACGCCCGCCAGGCAAGAGAGGCGCGGGAGACATGGACACCAACGACGTCACCACGACGGCCGCGGGCGCGACCGAGGCAGCCACTACGGCCACCACGAGCGCCAATGACACAATTGACCGCTACGCACGCTACGTGATCACCAGCAGCGTGAAGAGCATCGAGCCGGTGGTGGTGGAGCGCGCCTCTGGCGCCGAAGTCTCCGCGCAAGACGGCCGCACGTATCTGGACTGCTTCGCCGGCATCGCGGTGGTCAACGCTGGGCACGTCCACCCGCGCGTGGCGGAGGCCGCCAAGGCGCAGATCGACCGGCTGGTGCACGGGGCGGCGCTAATCTACTACGTGCCGGGCGTGGCGGAGCTGGCCGAGGCGCTGGCGCGCATCACGCCAGGCGCGCTGCAAAAGACCTTCTTCTGCAACTCCGGCGCGGAGGCCATCGAGGGTGCGCTGCGGCTGGCGAAGGTTGCGACCGGTCGGCGCGAGGTGATCGCGCTGCAGATGGGCTTCCACGGGCGCACTTACGGCACGCTCTCGATCACCGGCAACATGGCGCGCAAGACCCGCGGCGGCCCGTACATGGGCGGCGTCGCCTTTGCTCCCGCGCCGTACTGCTATCGCTGCCCACTGCGGCTGGAGCCGGAGTCGTGCGGGCTGGCCTGCGCCGACGCCGTCGAAGACGTGGTCCGCTACCAGACGAGCGGGGACGTGGCGGCGTTCGTGGTCGAGCCGGTGATGGGCGAGGGTGGTATCATTCCGCTACCGGAGGGCTATCTCGCGCGCGTCAAGACGATCCTCGAACGCCACGGCATCTTGCTGCTGGCCGACGAGGTACAGACCGGTTTCGGCCGCACCGGCAAGCTCTTCGGCACTGAGCTGAGCGGCGTCGAGCCGGACCTGATGGCGATGGCGAAGGGCATCGCGGACGGCTTCCCGATGGGGGCGTTCATCGCGCCGGAGGCGATTGCCGATAGCTTCCAGCCCGGCGAGCACCTGAGCACGTTCGGCGGCAACCCCGTCTCGTGCGCCGCCGCGCTGGCGAACATCGCCGTGATCGAAGACGAGCGGCTGGTGGAGCGCAGCGCCGAGCTGGGCGCGTGGGCGCTGGGCGAGCTGCGCGCGCTGCAAGCGCGCCATCCGCTGATCGGCGACGTGCGCGGGGCCGGCCTGATGATCGGCGTCGAGCTGGTGAGCGACCGCGCGACCAAAGAGCCGGAGCCGGCCGCGGCGGTGCGGGTGCGGGCGCTGTGCCGCGAGGCGGGCGTGCTGGTCGGCGTCGGTGGGCAGAGCGGCAACGTGGTGCGCGTGCAGCCGCCGCTGATCATCAGCCGCGAACAGCTCGCCCACGCCATCGCGACAATCGACGCGGCGCTGACGACAATCGAACAGGCGTAACCAGGAGGAAGGCACACGATGAGCACGATTGGCGCGCAGGTCGAGACGCTGCGCAACTACGTCGGCGGCCAGTGGGTCGAGGCGACGGCATCTGAGACGCAAGAGGTGCGCAATCCCGCCACCGACGAGCCGCTGGCGAAGGTGCCGCTGGGCAACGCGGCCGATGTGGACGCCGCGGTTGCCGCCGCAAAAGCCGCCTTCCCCGCCTGGCGCGCGACCCCGCCCCAGGAGCGCGCGCGCTACTTCTTCAAGCTGCGCGCACTCGTGGAGGAGCACGCCGACGAGCTGGCGCGCATGATCACCACCGAGATGGGCAAGACGCTCGACGACGCCCGCGGCGAGGTGCAGCGCGCGATCGAGAATATCGAGACGGCCTGCGGCATCCCCACGCTGATGATGGGCTACGGGCTGGAGGACGGTGCCGCGCGCGGCATTGACGAAGAGGTCATCTACCAGCCGCTGGGCGTCTTCGCGGCCATCACGCCCTTCAACTTCCCCTTCATGATCGCCTTCTGGTTCTGGCCCTACGCGGTGGGCTGCGGCAACACCTACATTCTCAAGCCCTCCGAACAGGACCCCATCGTGCAGCGGCGGGTCTTCGAGCTGATCGACCAGGTGGGCTTCCCGCCAGGCGTGATCAACCTCGTCAACGGCGGCAAAGACGCCGTCAATGCCCTGCTCGACCACCCCGACGTGCGCGGCATCTCGTTTGTCGGCTCGACGGCCACCGCACAGTACATCTACGCCCGTGCCTCGGCCAGCGGCAAGCGCGTGCAGGCTTCTGGAGGGGCGAAGAACGCCATCGTGGTGATGCCCGACGCCGACCTCGACGAGTATCTCTCTACAATCATGAATTCGTGCTTTGGCGCCGCTGGCCAGCGCTGCCTCGCCAACTCGCTGATCCTGCCTGTGGCGGGCGCGCACGATACCGTCGTGGAGCGCGTGGCGGATGCCGCCGGGCGACTGCGCGTAGGCGATGGACTGGCGTCCGGCGTGGAGCTTGGGCCGGTGGTCTCGGCCGCCGCGCGCGACCGCATCTTCGCGGCAATCGGCGGCGCGGTGCAGGAGGGCGCCTCAGCCGTGCTCGATGGGCGCGAGGTGCACGTGCCCGACCGCCCCAACGGCTACTTCGTCGGACCGACGGTGCTCGACGCGCTGCAGCCGGGCATGGCGGCCTATAAGCAAGAGATCTTCGGCCCCGTCGTCGGCGTCTCGCAGGTGGGCAGCCTGGACGAGGCCATCGCACGTGTCAACGCGGCGGACTACGGCAATGCGGCCTCGATCTTCACCCAGAGCGGCGCCGCGGCGCGCGAGTTCCGCTACCGCGTCGAGTCGGGCAACATCGGCATCAACGTCGGCGTCGCCGCGCCGATGGCCTACTTCCCGTTCTCCGGCGCCAAGCGCTCGTTCTTCGGCACGCTGCATCCGCAGAGCCAGGACGCCGTGCGCTTCTTCACCGAGAGCAAGGTGGTCATCAGCCGCTGGACGGCGGGCAGCCGCGGACCAGTGACGGGGATCGGTCGCTAGCCGCCATTGGCGGGGCGCTGGCCGAGGGTGACGTCGATCTGCTGCCTGCCGGAGCCGCGCACGATCGAGAGCGTCACCTTGGTGCCCGGCGACTGGCTTTCGAGCGCGGAAGCCAGGTCGCCGCTGTTGGCGACTGTCTTGCCATTGACGGCGGTGATGATGTCGCCTTGCTTTACGCCAGCCTGCTGCGCGGGATTGCTGCCCGAGGCGTCATTGGCGAAGCCGACCACCAGCACACCACTCTGCACCGGCAGGTTATACGCGCTGGCGAGATCGGGCGTCACGTCCTCGCCCTGGATGCCCATAAAGCCCTGACCCGAGTTGACCAGACGTCCATTCTTGATGAGCTGGTCCATCACGAACTTGACGCGATTGGAGGGAATTGCGAAGCCGATGCCGGCGGCGGCCGCTCCCGACTCTGGGTTCACCGCGCCTAGCGTGGGGATGCCGATGAGCTCGCCCTGCAGATTGACCAGCGCGCCGCCGCTGTTGCCGGGATTGATCGGCGCGCTGGTCTGGATCAGGCCGATCAGTTGGAAAGCCTGGCCGTTGAGATTCTCGGTCGCGGCGCGGTTGAGCGCGCTGACGATGCCAAAGGTGGCCGACTGCTGCAGGCCGAGCGGGCTGCCCAGCGCGAGACAGAACTGGCCAACCTGCACCTTGGCCGAATCGGCGAAAGTGATCGGGCGCAGTCCCGAGGCGCTGATCTTGATCACCGCGAGGTCGTCCTGCGGGTCGGTGCCGACGAGCTGCGCGCTCTGCGGCTGGGAGCCGCCGGCAAGCGAGACGGTGAAGGTGCTGAACCCGGCGACGACGTGGTTGTTGGTGACGATGTAGCCGTCGCCAGTGACGATCTCGCCGGAGCCGATCCCTCCGCCGCCGTTACCGCTGCTCATCACCTGCACCACCGAGGGCTGCACGGTGTGGATCACATTGATCACCGTCTGTTGGAGGTCCTGCGCGGCCGGCGGCACGGCAACGGTGGGCGCGGCGCCCGGCGCGCCCGCGGACGATGAGCTTCCCAACGAGCAGCCCGCGAGCACAAGCGACAGCAGCACCGCGAAGCCGGCGCCAGCGGTGGTCTTGTGGCGCTGGCGGTCGCGGCTGGTCATCTTCCGCCTCGACGTCGCGGCGACCATGGACGACTCGCGTGCGTCCGAGCGTTGCATCAGCATTACCCTTTCATTCGCCTGCACCGCACGTGATACGCCATGCCCGCCTCCAGGCCCGAGTCCATGCGCTCAGCCCGCGCGGGCGTGGGCTGCCAGCCGCGCGCCAGCTTTGGGCTTGGGCGCCCGCACTTGCGCCGCGTCGCGGATCTGCGCCATGACCCAGCCAGTCAGGCTCTCGTCCAGCACGATCTGGCGCGCGTGCGCTGCCAGTCGGTGCCGCTCGTCGCGTGGCATCGCCAGTGCCTCCGCCAGTTGCGCCTGCGTCTCGACAAGATCAGTCGGCGTGACGGGCAGCACCGCCGGAGCGAGCTGCAGGTACGAGCCGGCGGTACGCGAGAGCACAATGGCCGGGTCGCGCTCGCCGACCACCGCACCCTCTTTGACGACCAGATTCATGCCGTCGATCACCGGATTGACCAGCAGCACGTCGGCGTGACGCATCGCTACCATCCCGCGGGCGCGATTGTTCTCGAAGAAGGCTGTCACCGGCTGCCACTCAGGCGTGCCGAACTCAGCGTTGATGCGGGCAATTTGGCGGCGCACGTCGCGGGCATAGCGGCGATAGATCTCCAGGCCCTCGCGCGAAGGCACCAGGAAGAGCAGGTGGCGTACCGTGCCATGCAGGTCGCGATGCTCACGCAACAGCGCCTCGAAGGCCAGCAAGCCGCGCAGAATGTTCTTGGTCGGCTCCAGGCGGTCCACGCGGACGATCAGGCGCACCCCCTCGCCGCCCAAGAGCGGGGCCAGCTCGCGCTCGGCCGCGCGTCCCGCCGTCGAATCCAACACGTGCCGCACCTCGTCGGCGTCGATCGTGATTGGGTACGCCCGCGCCAGGGTGGAATGTCGCCCGCGTACGATGCGTCCGGAGTCGAAGCTGACGCGGCAATCGGGCAGCACCTCGCGAGCGCCCAGGAGGAAATTGCGCGCGTCGGTGGGAGTCTGGAAACCTACCACGTCGCAGGCCACCAGGCTCTCGAAGATCTGGCGCAGGAAGCGCTCCGGCAGGAACTCCCAGTAGCGCACGGCCGGCCAGGGAATGTGCACGAACTGCTGGATCGTGGCGCGCGGCAGGTGGCGGCGGACGATGGCGGGTGCGAGGTAGAGGTGGTAGTCCTGCAGCAGCACGATGGCTCGCGAGCCACTCTCGCCGGCCTGCGCCGCGACCGCCTCGGCGATGGCCGCGTTCACCTTCGCGTAGCCGTCGTCCCACGCGCGATACTCGCGCTCGGTGACGGTTGGCGAGCGGGCGGCATCCCACAGGTAATGCTGCAAGAACCACAGGAGCTGGTTGCTGATCTCGCCGTAGTGCCGCTGATAGACGTCGCGCGGCACGTTGACGAGGCGCACGCGCAGCCGCTGCTTGCCCAGACGCACCTCGCGCGGGGCGGCCGACGCGTCTGGAAACGCCAGCCGATCGCCGCGCGACATTGCCACGGCGACCCACGAGAGCGGCAGCGTGCCGGCGAGCGCGGTGAGCGCCGTCACCAGCCCGCCAGAGCCGCGACGGCTGCGCAGCCGTCCAGCGGCATCGGGCATGAACTCGACCGGGCCGCGATTGCTCGCGACGATCACCTGCCGCCCGCCGACGAGCCGGGCGATCCGCTCCTTTTCTGAGGTTGTCACCTGTTGCTGAACATCGGGCCCGCGTCCCGCCATCGCTGCTCGCTCCTCATGGCGCGACCACTCTACAGGTTGCTTCAGGCCGCGTGAAGATCCTCATTGATACGTGCATACGTCCCGCCGTCCCGTCCCCAGCGATTGCCACTTACCTGCCTCCATGTCGCGCCTCCGGCGTGTGAACGGCGCACAGGCCATGCCAGTACGTAGGCGAGATGGCTCGCTCCGGCACCACCTCTACTCCTCCTCGGAGGGGTCCCACCCGCGCCAGTCGTCCCACTCGTCCCACGGCAGCACCGGCTGGCGCGCAAGCTGCCCACTGTTCCGATAGGTCGCCCGCAGCTCGCCGGAAGACCACAGAGGCTCCGGCTCGGCCAGCGGCGCCAGCGGATGCGGCCGCGGTGGCGCCCAGGGCGGTGTGTGCGCGGCATCGAGCGTTGGGATCGGCAGCAGACCCGACGTGTCATCCAGGTGCGCGCGGGCGATCTCGCGGGGATTGGGCGAGCGCAGCAGCGCCACTACGTCGTCGAGCTTGGTGCCCGAAGGCTCAGGCCACTCCCACGGCAGGCCCAGCCAGGCGCGCTCCAGCGCGCGCACAAGCCGGTAGATGCCGCGTTCCAGCGCGCGGCGCTGTTCGCGGTCGCGATGCAGGGCGTGCAGCCGCGCCGCGGTGACTTCGATCTCATCGGCCAGCGGACTGAGCGCGCCCGCCGCGTGGACGGCAGGCGCGGGCGCGCCGGTCTGCGCTTCGCGCAGCGCCTGTCGCAGCCGCTCGGCGTCGCGCTCCACCTGGCGGCGCAGCACAGCCGACCGGCCATGCACCACGTCCAGCTCAAAAGCCCGTGCCGCGGCCAACGCCTCGGCCTTGGCCGCTGTCGTATGCAGGCGCAGCGCGAGGCGCAGCATCAGCAGCAGCGCCAGGCATGACACGGCGCCGTCAAAGACGGCGCCAGCGGAGGCATCGAGCACAAGTGAGGGGCGAAGAACACTGACCGCGGTGAGCGCGGCGGCCGCGATGTAGAGCGCGGCCGCCAGCGCGGCTACAATCGCCGCGGCGCCACGGCCGCAGAGCCACAGCGCGACCAGCACGATGAGTGCCGCCACAGCCAGCATCGCGCTGCGCGGACCGACGAGCGCCAGTGCCCAGCCCAGGGCGAGCAGTTGCGAGGCAAGCAGCGCACCGCCCGCCCTCCGCGGATGCGCCGCCAGCAGCGAAGCCAGCCACCCGCCGAGGCCGGAGATGATCGCCAGCGTGAGCGGCCACCAGCCAGTTGGACGGCCGACGACGAGCAGGGTCGCTCCGCTCAGCGCACCACAGACGGCAACTGCCACCTGCACGCCGGCCAGCGGCGGGATCGGGTCCACGGCGGGCAATGGCCGCGGGCGCGAGCGCGGCACGGGAAGGGGACCATTCGCGGCGCGGCGAGCAGCGTGCGGGTGGAGCTGGGGCACCGCCGCTGTTGGGCGCGAGGTGATGTCGAGCGCGGGCAGCGTGTCCTCTTCGCGCTCCTCGGGCGGAGCAATATCATCTTCGTCGCGGAGATTCGCTAGCGCATCCGCCTCCGCGTCGAAGTTTATATCGTTGTCGTCGAGATGGGATACAGGCTCAGGCGCGGGACTACCCTGGAGCAACGCGGGCGCCATCATCGCCGCGAGCGTGGGGAACTTGCGCGGCGGCTGCGCGTAAGCCTCCCTATCGGAATCCGACCTCGGCTCGGCATGTTCTCCTGGCCAGCCTGGCGTGACTAGGTGGGCATCGGCAGGAGCCGCGTGGGATACAGGCTCAGTTGCGGCACCGCGCTGAGCACGCATTCCCTGCTGTGCGCCCATTGGCCTGCCAGCGCGGGGAGTGGAGTCACCAGGCACATCAGTACCTGCGAGAGGTGAAGCGGGGGAGACGGCAGCGACCTTCGGGGTAGCGCGCTCAGGGGGATGATTCTTCTCCACAGCAGGCGTTGATGGCATGGGGAGCGGCCCGCTCTGCGCTGGCGTGGTTGGCGGGCCTGACCGGGCGCTCTCGGCGCGCCTGTGCTGTGCGGGGGACTCGATGGGCATCGTGGGCATTTGCTGCCGCGGTGTGGATGGAGGAATAGAGGGCGCGGATCGCCGCGCGCCACCGCGCTGCCCCTGTGCGGAGGACCGCTGCCGGGATCGCTTGACCTGCCGCCGCGTGGCGGGCGGCGCCGACGCGCCCGTTCGCCGGGATGCGGAGCGACCCTTTGCCATACTTACGCTCATTTCCACACCAGTCTGGCAATCCCTCATACCTAGCATAACGAACAGGCCAAGGGTGCCGTTTCACATCCACCCGCCTGGTGGTGTTCACGCCGCCGGCTCCTTGACGTGGGAGCCATTTCTGTGCCATATTGACAAAGCCGGAAGTCGTCCCCGACCTTCGGCTTGAGCCTTCTACAGCACGGCGTTGAAGGAGCCAGTAGGCGCGCCTGGCGAGCACGCAGAGAGTCCGGGGTTGGTGCGACTGGACAGCCGCCGCGAGCCGAAGATCACTCCTGAGCTGCCACCCGAACGAGGCCGATCGGGCGCACGTTATAGTTCGCGCCCGCGCTCACGTAGGAGTGGCCGGTGCCCGCCCGTTATCGCGCGGGGAGACATGCACACGTGTCTCATCGAGCGGATCGCGCCTCGCCGCGGCGCCGCGCATCAATCCATGCGTGGACGGTGCCGGACGCGATCAAGCAGGGTGGTACCGCGGGAAACAGCTCTCGCCCCTGAAGGGGGCTGAGGGCTTTTTTGTTGCGTGCCGCCGTGCCGTAGGGGCGTCCGGTGGGCGCCCATCGGAGAATCGAGGAGCCAGATGGAGACCACCTCCGAGACCAGCAGCGTTGCTCCGACCGAGCTGTTGTATTCCACCGATGCTTACGTCAAGGAATTCGATGCCATCGTGGTGGCCGCCGAGGGCAACGCGCTCGCGCTGGACCGCACGGCGTTCTACCCAGCCGGAGGGGGCCAGATGGCCGACCGCGGCCATCTCCACTGGAACGGCCGCGCGCTCTCGGTGATCGCACTGCGCAAGGAGGACGGCGTCGTCTGGCACGAGGTCGAGGCGGCGGAAGGGCCGCTGCCGGCGGCGGGCGAGCAGGTCAAGGGCGAACTCGACTGGGACTTCCGCTACCGCATGATGCGCACGCACACCGCGCTGCACACGCTCTGCGGCGTGATCTTCCGCGACTTCGGCGCGCAGGTGACCGGCGGCCACATGTACCCCGACCGCGCGCGGATGGACTTCTCCATGGATGCCTTTACGCCCGATCTGGCGCAACTCATCGAACAGACGGTCAACGAGACGCTGGCGGCGGCGCACACGATCAAGGTGTACTCGCTGCCGCGCGAGCAGGCATTCGAGATTCCCGACCTGATTCGCGCCAAGATTAACCTGCTGCCGCCCGGCATTCAGACGGTGCGCATCGTCGAGATCGAGGGCGTGGACCTGCAAGCCGACGGCGGCACGCATGTCGCCAACACGCGCGAGGTCGGGCAGATACGGGTGCTCAAGACCGAGAACAAAGGCAAGTACAACAAGCGGATGGAAATCACGCTGCTGGATGAGGACTAGTTCGATGGCAGATAAGCGACAAACGAAGGGTAGTGCCGGCGGAGGCACCGGCGCGGCTCCCAAGCGCACTCCCAATCGGGCGAAGGCCGCAGCACATGGCACTCGCGGTCGCGCGAATGGTGTAGCGGCGAGGCCCGCCTCGCCCAGTGGGGCAGTGAGGACTCCCCTCTTCCTGCCCGTGCCGGCGCCGACGAAGGTGGACTATCCACTGCTCGAAGAGGGCGTGCAGCGTTGGTGGGACGAGCACAAGATCCTCGACAAGTATCTCGTGCGCAACGAGGGCGCCGAGGAGCGTTGGCGCTTCCTGGACGGGCCGATCACCGCCAACAACCCGATGGGCGTGCATCACGCCTGGGGCCGCACGTACAAGGACCTGTGGCAGCGCTTCAACACCATGCGCGGCTACCGCCAGCGCTATCAGAACGGCTTCGATTCGCAGGGCCTGTGGGTCGAGGTCGAGGTCGAGAAAGAGCTAGGTTTCACCAACAAGCGCCAGATCGAGGAGTACGGCATCGGCGCATTCGTCGAGCAGTGCAAGCAGCGCGTGCTGCGCTTCTCGGCGATCCAGACGGCGCAGTCGCTGCGGCTGGGTGAGTGGATGGACTGGCCCAACTCGTACTACACGATGTCGGACGAGAACAACTACACCATCTGGGACTTCCTCAAGACCTGCTGGGAGCGCGGCCTGATCTACCGCGGCACCGATGTGATGCCGTGGTGCCCGCGCTGTGCCACTGGCCTTTCCGACATGGAGATCAACGAGGGGCGCCGCGAGGTGCAGCACACCAGCGTCTACGTGCGCTTCCCACTGGTGGATCGCCCCAACGAGTACCTGCTGATCTGGACGACGACGCCCTGGACACTGCCGGCCAACGTCGCCGCGGCAGTCAACTCCGAGCTGACCTACGCGCGTGTCGAGCAGGATGGCGCGGTCTACTACCTCAGCAACGACGTCGCCCCCAAGCTGAAGAAGCTGCAAGGCCACGAGCACGGCGAGTTCACAGTCACGGGCACACTGCCGGGCAGCGAGCTGGTCGGCTGGCGCTACCATGGCCCCTTTGACGAGCTGCCCGCCTGGAAGAGCGCGCAGGCCGAGCATCGCGTGGTGGCTTGGAAGGACGTCACCGCGACAGAGGGCACAGGCATCGTCCACATCGCGCCGGGCGCCGGCCGCGAGGACTTCGCGCTCTCGAAAGAGGACGACCTGGCGGTGCTGGCGCCGGTGGACGAGAACGGCAACTACGTCGAGGGCTACGGCACGCTCACCGGCCTGCACGCCGGCGAGGTGGCACGTCCAATCTTCGAGAATCTCAAAGAGAAGGGCCTGTTCTACCAGACCGAGTCGTACAAGCACGTCTATCCGCACTGCTGGCGCTGCGGCACCGAGCTGCTCTTCCGGCTGGTGGAGGAGTGGTTCATCTCGATGGACCCGCTGCGCGATCCACTGATGGCGATCGTCCGCCACATCCGCTGGATCCCGGAATTCGGTCTGGAGCGCGAGCTGGACTGGCTGCGTAACATGGAAGACTGGATGATCTCCAAGAAGCGCTACTGGGGCCTCGCGCTGCCGATCTACCCCTGCCTCGCGTGCGGCACCTTCGAGGTGATCGGCGGCAAAGAGGAGCTGCGCGCGCGCGCCGTGGAGGGCTGGGACGAGTTCGAGGGCCACTCGCCGCACCGGCCGTGGGTGGATGCGGTCAAAGTCCGCTGCGCGCGCTGTGGCGAGATCATCAGTCGCATCCCCGACGTCGGCAATCCATGGCTCGACGCCGGCATCGTGCCGTTCTCGACGCTCCACTACCGCCACGACCGCGAGTACTGGCGCGCGTGGTATCCCGCCGACTTCATCACCGAGGGCTTCCCAGGCCAGTTCCGTAACTGGTTCTACTCGATGTTGGTGATGGCTTGCGTGCTGGACGACTCGGCGCCTTTCAAGACGGTGCTGGGCTACGCCACACTTCTCGACCAGAACGGTGAGGAGATGCACAAGTCCAAGGGCAACAGCATCCCCTTCGACGAGGCCGCGGCGCTGGTCGGAGCGGATACGATGCGCTGGCTCTACGTCAACCACAACCCGGCGCAGAACCTGCGCTTCCCGCGTGTCCCGACAGAGGAGCAGGCGGCCCAGGCGCGCGCGAAGGGCGAGCCGCCGCGGCTCAACGAGCTGTGGATGCAGGTCCGCGCGCCGCTGGATAAGCTGTGGAACGTCTACTCGTTCTTCGTCACCTACGCCAACATCGATCGCTTCGACCCGACGAAACACGTGATGGCGGTGAGCGAGCGCAGTGACCTCGACCAGTGGATCCTCTCGGAGCTCCAGGAGACCATCCAGAAGGTCGAGCGGGCGCTGGCGGTCTACGAGAGCGAGCCGGCGGCCGCGGCAATCAGCGCGTTCGTGGAGAACCTCTCCAACTGGTACGTGCGCCGCAGCCGGCGTCGCTTCTGGAAGAGCGGCGAGGACGCCGATAAGGTCGCTGCCTACCTGACGCTCTACGAGTGCCTGGTGACGGCGACGGAGCTACTGGCGCCGCTGACGCCCTTCCTGGCGGAGTCACTCTTCCAGAACCTGGTGCGCTCGGTGAATGCGGCCTCGCCGGAGAGCGTACACCTGGCCGACTGGCCGCGGGCGAACCCGACACTCATCGTCCCGCGGCTGCGCGACGAGACGGCGCTGGTGCAGCGCATCGTCAACCTGGGCCGCGCGGTGCGCGAGAAGGCGCAGATCCGCGTGCGCCAGCCGCTCGGCACGCTCTACGTGCGCGTTCCGGCGCAGACCGAGCGCGAGAGCCTGCGGCGCCTGGGCAATCAAGCGCTCGACGAGCTGAACGTCAAGCGGCTGGAGTTCCTGCCGCTGGAGAGCGGCATGCTCTCATATACCGTTCAGCCGCGCATGGCGGCACTCGGCCCCAGGTATGGCAAGCTGCTGCCGAAGGTGCTGGCCGCGCTGCGCGCGGGCGGTCCGGCTGAGATGCAGCAGCGAGCGCGCACGCTGGCCGAGACGGGCCGCCTGCCGCTCACTGTTGAGGGACAGGAGGTGGTGCTGACGCCGGAGGAGCTGGAGGTGGAGGCGAGCGCTCGCGAGGGGTTCGTCGCCGCCGAGGAGAACGGCTACGTCGCGGTGCTCGACACGGCGCTGACGCCTGAGCTGGTGGCCGAGGGGCTGGTGCGCGACCTTACGCGCTACGTGCAGGACGTGCGCAAGCACGCCGGCCTCGCAGTCGAGGACACAATTGACCTGACGCTCGCCACCGACGCCGAACTGGCCGAGGTCATCCGCCGCAACGCTGAGTACCTTAGAGACGAGACGCTGGCGCGTGAGCTGACGGTGACGGCGCCAGAGGCCAACGGTGCCACAGCAACGTCGGCCGTCGACGAGGGCCAGGCGTCCGCCGGACGCCCCTACGCCGAGACGATCCCGGCGGCCAGGCTCGGCGGACACGAGGTGACGGTGACGGTGCGCAAGCGCGCGTAATCACTATATCAGCGCCCCCTTCTTCTCTCACGAGGAAGGGGGCACGTTTCCGCCTCTCCGAATGCTGCGTACCACATCACGGGAATGCGTTGTGATATGCGCAGCAGGCGGGCTGAAGTCCCGCGGCTAATCCTGTGCCGCATGAACGGTTGGAGGGAGGTCGGCTCGATCACGATGAACGACTCAGACCTAATCCTCTGCGTCCTCTGCGAAAGCTGTCCCGTCTGCTAGCGCCCGCTCTTGGGGGTCGCCGGCTCGCCGCTGGCAGCTCTCTTGCCCTCGTCAGGCGCGGAAGGCTCGCCGGTCAGCAGGCGGTCGAGCTCCTGGCGCATCGCCTGGATGTCGGGGTAGGAGCGGTAGACGCTGGCGAAGCGGATGTAGGCGATATCGTCCAGCGCGCGCAGCCTTTCAATCACCATCTCGCCGATCACGCGCGACTCGACCTCGGCCTTGCTGAGCTGGTACAGATCGTTCTCGACCTCTTCGACCAGCGCTTCGAGCTGGCCGACGGGGATCGGGCGCTTCTGGCAGGCGAGGCGCAGCCCCATGTGGATCTTCTCGCGGCTGAACGGCTCGCGCCGGCCGTCGCGCTTGACCACCATCAGCTCCGGCAGCACCACGCGCTCGACCGTGCTGAAACGCTCCTGGCAGTGCTCGCAGCGGCGTCGGCGGTGGATCACGCCGCCCTGGTCGCGCGAGTCAATCACCCGCGATTCGACGAACCCACAGTAGGGGCACTTCATATCGTCTCCTCGCTCGTCTGCCTGGTGCCTGTTGCCCGATCACGCGGGCGTCCACCGGACGCCCCTACGCGAGGCCATCGCGGGCATCCTCGTGCTGCGTGCGCGCGTCCGTTGCGCTTGGGCGCAGTATAGCATACGGCTGCGCTTGGCTGTTGGGTTTGCGGCGGGCGCGTGCGGTTAGGTATACTGGAGTTACCACGGGGCCGTAGCTCAGTTGGATAGAGCGAGCGCCTCCTAAGCGCTAGGTCGCAGGTTCGATCCCTGTCGGCCCCACCAGATAAAGAGACATGAGACGGCAAAGGGAGATGGCATGTCAAAGTCCATCACCGTCACCATCTCCGATGCCGAGTATGATGCGCTGCGCTCCATCGCCTCCGCGAGCAGTACAACGCCCGAAGAGGTGGCCGCGGAATCGGCTCTCCTCAGCATCAGGGCACCTGGAGGAAGCCCGCCTGCGTGAAGTGATGGTCGCTCGTGAACGCTTCAGTAATGCCGAGGTGCCGCATGACGACGAAGCTCGTGGCATCTACCAGCGACCATGTCTTATCCGTCATGCGTTCGAGCATCGCCCATCCCTCGCCCCACACCTGATCATCCACATGGATGATCTGCACCAGCGGGTCGTTGCGGATTTGATTGATGAATTGCACCAATTGCAGCCGCGAAGTTCCACGCGAGGCCGTGGTCAACAAGGCCACCAGCTCGCCGAGCACATCATCAGTGGTCACCATGGGACGCTGGCTGGCATGCAGGTGCCGGGCGAATTACATCATCTCCTGGTGATTGGGTGCATTCTGGGCGACAGGTTCCGCCCAGCCTGATGTATCCACGAAGACCGGAGCACCCTTACTACTCGACAACATCGTGGCTCCCCAGCGCTTCGTGGCCGATGATCTCGTCATGACGCTCGATTGCATCAGGCGGCGTGACCTCGAAGGCGCCGTAGAAACCCTCCCAGGGGCCGCCGGCAGCGGCAGCACGTACGTCATCAGGCAGATTCGGCCCGCCTGATAGCCCCTGAACCAGCGCGGCGAGCACCTCCTCCGGCGTGCGATGGTGCTGGGCCGCGTAGCTAGCGAGTTGTTGATAGAGCTCGTCAGGGAGGGACAACATCTGGCTCATGGTCGCTCCTCCGCCTTCCCCTCATTTGATTGCCGGCGCGACTCCGTCCTCATAGTAGCACACGGTCGAGAGGGGGTCAGACGTGCAACATCGCATGTAACCAGTACGTCATAGCGCGAGTGCTGCTTCCCCAAGTACCAAGAGCCAAGTGTGTCAGCCCGCCAGTTATCCGCATCTCATCCCGCTCATGTGGTATACTGAGCTCTGCGCGCGTGAGCATATGCAGTGCCTGCCGGTCGCACGAGGATGCTCGCGAGGCCGCGCTCCGATACACGACCACCACACGGCGCGAGAGAGGAACATCACACATGGCGAAGAAGGGCGAGCTTTCCAAGACGGCGCGCGCCTCGCTGGCGCTGCGCGGCGAGGAGCAGAATTTCGTCACCGACCGCGTCTGCGCTCAGTGCGGCCAGCCGATCATGGTCAAGGACCTCCAGCCGGTCAAGATCATGGGCAAGGGCATGGTCTACTACCATAAGAACCATTTCAACGTCGGCTAATACCGCACCCGGCTATGAACGGTTCGATGCGCCTCTACCAACGTTGGTAGGGGCGCTTTTTCATGCCCGCGCCCACGCTCTGCGGCGAGCGACCAGCTTCCCCAACGTCCAGGTGGCAGCAGCGCTCGCGCGCGGTATGATGCATATCATACACTTATGGTCCGCAAACATTGACGTTTACGTGAAGCTGCTGTATACTAGAGTAAGCGCCTGGTTCTCGCGCGGGAGGGGAGAAAGCGATCGTGGTCAGCATTCGGGGGATCGTCGCGAGCGGGCGGCTGGGTGGCAGGAGGAGAGCAGCGGCTCGTGGCGGCAAGGGCGTATCCCCTTCCGGCTCCGGCGGCGTCTTCTCAGCGCTGCGCTATCGCAATTATCGTCTCTTCTGGTTCGGGCAGCTCATCTCCGTCACCGGCACCTTCATGCAGAGCACCGCGCAGGCCTGGCTGGTGCTCACCCTGACCCCCAATCCGCTCGCGCTGGGCCTCATCGGCGCGCTGCAGTTCGGTCCGCTGCTGGTGCCGTTCGGCGGCGTCATCGGCGACCGCTTTCCGCGGCGCAAGGTGCTCGTCGCGACCCAGGCGGCCGCTGGCGTCCTAGCGCTGATCCTCTTCTTCCTGACGCTGACCCACCTCATCACGCTGTGGCAGCTCTATCTGCTCGCGCTCGGTCTGGGCATCGTCAACGCGGTGGATATGCCGACCCGCCAGGCGTTCGTGAGCGAGATGGTGCCCTCCAACGACCTGCTCAACGCGGTCTCGCTCAACTCGGCGCAGTTCAACATGTCGCGCATCGTCGGGCCGGGGTTGGCAGGGCTTGCCATCGCGCTCTTCGGCATGCCACCGCTGTTCTTCTTCAACGCCATTAGCTACGTCGCGGTGATCGTCGGGCTGGTAATGATGCGCCCGGCGGACCTGGTGCCGCAGCCACGGGCCGCGCTGGCGCACGGGGTGGCGCGCATTCGGGCAATGGGCGAAGGCTTCCGCTTCATGCTCTCGGACCCCATCATGCGCGTGACGCTGCTGATGATCGCCGTGACGGGCACGCTGGGCTTCAACTTCAACGTGCTGCTGCCACTGGAGGCGCGCACGCAGCTCGTCGCCGGCCCGCAGATCTTCGGCTTCCTGACGTCGGCGCTGGGTGTGGGAGCGCTAATCGGCGCGCTGACACTTGCCAAGCGCGGCGGCTCGCCGACCAACAAACTGTTGATCTCGATGACCGGCGCCTTCGGCGTACTGGAGGCGGCGGCCGGGCTGACGCGCTCGGTGCCGGTCGCGCTGGTGCTCATCGCGTTTACCGGCTTTTTCATGAGCTCGTTCTCGGCGGCGGCCAACACGCGCACGCAGCTCGCCAGTCCGCCGGAGATCCGCGGCCGAGTGATGAGCGTCTACACGATGGTCTTCGTCGGCACGACGCCGATCGGCAATCTGCTGGTGAGCGGCGTGGTCTCTGGTGGCGGCGTGACGGCTGGCTGGCTCGTGTCGGGTATTCCCTGCCTGCTGGTGGCTGTCGTGGCGGCGTGGCTGTGGCGCCGCTCTCCGGCGCGAGCCGCCGTGCGCGAAACGGTGGTCGAGGCGCCCGCGCCGGTTGCCGGCACATCGCCCGCGATGGCACTGCCCGCTCCGCCGGAGCTGCCGCTCCCCACCATGACGCCGCTGGCAACCCCGCGCCGCATGCCCGCCTCGCCCTCGCGCTCGATGCCCGGCGCACCGCGCCCCCAGCCACGCGCCGCAAACCGCGACTGAGGGGATAGCTACAGCGCGTCTTCAGGCACTAGCATGTCGAGCAGGCCGTCGCGTAGCGCAGCGGCCAGCGCCTCGATGTCAGGCGAGGGCGGGCGGTCGGCTTCGAGCGCCGGGACCACGCTACGTACGGCGTCGTAGGCGGCGATAAGCCGCGGACCGGGCACGAGCGGCTTGCGGAAGTCGAGCGCCTGCGCGGCGCAGATCAGCTCGATGGCAACCACGCGGAAGGCCAGATCAAGCGCCTGGCGCGCCTTGTTGGCCGACGTGACACCCATGCTGACGAAGTCTTCCTGGCCTGCCGAGGTGGGGATCGAATCAATGCTGGCTGGGTGGGCCAGCACCTTGATCTCGTTGACCAGCGCGGCGGCGACGTACTGCGCGATCATGTAGCCTGAATTGAGGCCCGGCTGCGGCGTCAGGAAGAGCGGCAGCGCGTTGGGGCCGGTATCCCAATCGTGCGGGCCGAGCAGATTGTAGGTGCGGCGCTCGGCGAAGCTGGCGACCTGCGCGATGGCGATGGCGAGCACATCGAGCGCCAGCGCCAGCGGCTGGCCGTGGAAGTTGCCGCCGGTGAGTATCGCTTGGTCATCGGCGAAGATCAGTGGGTTATCGGTGACGGCGCCCAACTCGGCGGCGAAGACGCGCGTGCAGTAGTCCAGCGCGTCGCGGGCCGCGCCCAGCACCTGCGGCACGCAGCGCAGTGAGTAAGGGTCCTGCACGCGGCCACAGTCGGCGTGGCTGGGATTGAGCGTGCCGCCCGCCAGCAACGTACGCAGGCGGGCCGCGGTGCGCGCCTGGCCAGGCTGCGGGCGCAGCGCATGGAGGCGCGCGTCGAGCGGCACGTAGCTGCCCAGCAGTGCGTCGGTGGAGAGTGCGGCGGCGACCTCGGCCGCCCGCAACAGCCGCCAGGCATCGGCGATCGCCAGCGTGCCGCAGGCCTCCATCCCATGCGTGCCGTTGATCAGTGCCAACCCCTCCTTGGCCGAGAGCGTGATGGGTGCCAGCCCTGCGCGGCGCAGCGCCTCGCCTCCGGCCATCCGGTCGCCCTGGTACCGCGCCTCGCCCTCGCCGATCAGCACCAGACTCAGATGCGCCAGCGGCGCCAGATCGCCGCTCGCCCCCACCGAACCGCGCATCGGCACCACAGGTGTGACCCCGCGATTGAGCATGCCCACCAGCAGCTCCAGCAGCTCCGGCCGCACACCGGAGTGGCCGCGGGCGAGGCTGTTGGCGAGCAGTAGCATGATGGCGCGCACGGCGGCGATGTCATATGGCTCACCCACGCCGCTGGCGTGGCTACGGATCAGGTTGCGCTGGAGGTCCGCGAGCTGATCCTGGGGAATCTTCACGCGGCTCAGGTGGCCGAAGCCGGTGGTGACGCCGTAGACCGTCTCGTCGTTGGCGACAACATACTCGACGTAGTCCCGGCAGGCGCGCACGCGCTCCCACGCGGCCGCCACGATGCTGACGGGCGCATCGCCGCGCGCTACGGCCACCACGTCGGCCAGCGAGAGACGCTCGCCGTCCACCCCGCCGATGACCACCGTCGGCTGGCCTTTCGTTTGCGTCTCGCGCGCGGCGTCACTCTTCGCGTGGGTACGATTCCGGCTATCCGCAGCCTGTCGTGGCATCGTCGCTCTCCTACTAGTCGCGGGCGTCCCCGGACGCCCCCTACATGCCTCGTCGCCGGCCGCATCGCCAGCCAGTGCGCGCCCGCATCGCACCGTGATTGTACCATGCCCCGTCTGAGTCCCTGTACGTCGGGACAGTGCCGACACGCATTGTTGACTAATTTAGTTGACTTTATCTGGCAGTTCGGACTACGATGATCGGCGGCAAGTGGGCATGTTCTCTACGCGGTGCGAGCGAAGTCACGTGGCTGCCATCGCCCATGATCATTCGCACCCGTTGCGAGCCGCGGCCGGCACCCACAAGATGCGCGCGGCGAGCATGCCGCTTGGCGCGGATTCATCCGTCGGCCTTCATTTCAAGAAGGAGCAGGGCATCATGTCGGATCCAGACCCCCAGGCGCAGGTACCGTCAACCACCACCGAAACCGCGACGACTGAGCCGCCAGCACCGTACCTCGAACGGTTGAGCGATGGCTTGCAGCGCGTAGTCGGCACGCTCGCGGGCAACACGGGCAAGCCGCCGCGACTATGGAAGAGCCTGCTCTCGGGCACGTGGCTGCGCCACCCGCTGCACCCGCTGCTGACCGACGTGCCAGTGGGCGCGTGGCTGCTGACGGTGATCCTCGACATCATCTGGCTGATCTCACCTACAGGCAACGCCTGGGCGGCACGTGGGGCGGAAGTGACGGTGCTGATTGGTGTGCTGGCGGCGCTGGCAGCCGCGGTGACCGGTGCGGCGGACTGGAGCGACACGTATGGCCCCGAGCGGCGCACCGGCCTCTATCATGGTGCGCTGAACTTGCTGGCAGCGCTCGTCTACATCGTCTCGACCATCCTGCGCTTCACCTCGTCCGCGGGCGACACGACGCTGGCGGCGATCCTGGGCTTCATCGGCTTCGCGATTCTGACGGTGGGCGCGTACCTGGGCGGGACGATGGTCTTCGACCACGGCACGCAGGTCAACCACACGGCCTGGGAGCAGGCGCCAGAAGAATACGAGGCGGTGATGCCGGTGGCGGAGGCGACGGCCAACAAGCTCTATCGGGTGACGGTGGGCGGGGTGCCAGTGGTGCTGATCAAGCTGGGAGACAAGTACGCGGCGCTCGGCGCCACCTGCACGCACGCCGGCGGACCGCTGGACGAGGGCGAGCTGCAAGGCGACGTGGTGCAGTGCCCCTGGCATGGCTCGCGCTTCCGCTTCCGCGACGGCCGTCCCGTGACGGGACCGGCAAGCATCGCCCAGCCGCGCTACGATGTACGGGTGCGCGACGGCCAGATCGAGGTCAAGCGCGCGTGAGGGTCCTCACCCCCCGGCACCCTCGCCCCGGCGATGGCGAGGGGGAACCAGAGGGATACGGGGAACGCGAAGGCCGCGATAGCCGGGCGCGAAGTTCGCGAAGGAGACCCTCACGCCCGGCAGCGGCGACGCGGACGTCGCCGCTACACTGTGGGCAGGTAGCGTCTCTAGCTCGTCCCGTTCCGATCTGTAGATCTGTAGTGGCGAGACCTGTCTCGCCTCTGCTGTCGCGAAGACGCGGGGCGGCCGAGGGGCATTCGACGAGCCGATGTATCCGCCCAACAAGGAGGTCAGCATGACCCAACAATCTGCTGCCGCCACCGCCCGCACATTTTCCGACGCCTGGACCAGCGGCGACTTCGAGACCGCCGCGAACGTTGTGGCGGAGGATGTCGTCTTCGATGGTCCGCTGGGCCACACAGACGGCAAGGCGGCGTACATCGAGGGCCTCAAGGGTCTCTCGCGCTTTGTTGGCCTGACCAGCGCCAACATCCTGGCGGCGTACGGCGACGATACCCAGGCGCTGATCATGTACGAGTTGGTCACCAGCAATTTCGGCAACCTGCTCTGCGCCAAGCTGCTGACCTTCCGCGAGGGCAAGATCGCGCGCGATAGACTGACCTTTGACAGCTACACGGTCCGGCAGGTCCAGGCCACATAGCCACCTGCGGGACTACAATACACCAGGGCATCCAGAGCAACGTCTCGCTCGGAGCGACGTGAAAGGATACGGCACCATATGCAAATATTCCTCGATACGGCGGACATCAACGAAATCCGCGAAGCGGCGCGCTGGGGCATCCTCAGCGGCGTCACCACCAACCCGACGCTGATCATGAAGTCGTCGGGCAAGAGTCACGAAGCAGTGATCAAGGAGATCGCTGATATCGTGCAGGGTCCCGTCAGCGCCGAGACGGTCAGCCTCGACACCGCCGGGATGGTGGAGGAGGGCCGGCGCTTCGCGGCGTGGAGCCCGCACGTCGTCGTCAAGGTACCCTCGACGCCCAACGGCTGGGCGGCGGTCAAGCAGCTCAAGGCCGAGGGCATTCGTACCAACGTCACGCTCTGCTTCAGCGCCAATCAGGCGCTCTTCGCGGCGCTGGCTGGGGCCTACATCATCAGCCCGTTCGTCGGCCGACTGGACGACATCTCAGAGGACGGCTTGCAGGTAGTGCGCGACACCGTCGAGATCTACCTCAAGCATCACCTGGACACGCTCGTGCTGGCGGCCAGCATCCGTCACCCGCTGCACATCATCGAGGCCGCCAAGGCGGGCGCCGACATCGCCACCGTGCCCTACAAAGTGCTGGTGCAGGCGTCGAAGCACCCCCTCACCGACAAGGGCATCGAGACGTTCCTCGCCGACTGGAAGAAGTGGCAGGACGAGCAGGCGGCGCAGCGGTAAGAAGGGTCCTCACCCCCGGCCCCTCTCCTCTGCGGAGGCGAGGGGAGACAGACCGCGCGGCCCGTAGGGGTGCATGCCATGCGCCACCTTTTCTCCCGGCGTGTGGGTTCCCTCACTGGGCCAGGTGTAGGGGCGAGACATGTCCCGCCCGCGCCGTGGGGGCGGCGCGCATTCATTGCATTCACACACTACCCACGGCGTGCTTCGTGGTATAAGCAGCAGGCGGTCTGAAGCACCGCGGGTAATCCCCTCGGCGAGCATTGCGCGCAGACTCCAGCGATTCGCAATCACCTGGCATCGTCTCTACGCCGCAGTAACACCGCCCTGTCGCTTGCGCTCACGGCTGTCGCTGCAGCACGCTCTCGCCCTCCCCTCGGCGAGTGGGGCCGGGGGTGAGGACTCCAATCGTCGCTTGTTCGCCGCTAGGTTGCCGTGAGAATCGCGTGGCCGAGAAGAGAAGAACATCCTGAATCGAGAAACGAGAGCACAGAGACTAGGGCGAGCTATGAGCCGACGAGAGGAGCACAACGCGGAAACCGATGCGGCCATCGGAGATGTCGGGACGGGAATTGTTGCGGAAGGCGGCGCGCACCTACCTGGAAATATCGTCCCATGTGCCACCACGTATCACGCGATTTTCGGTGGAATTGCCGTCCTCTTGGAATGCCTCCTTGCTATAGGCGTCGGCATCCCAGATCGTGCGCGTCCACTCCCCAACATTGCCCGCCATGTCCTGCGCGCCGCAGGGGCTCGACCAGCCTCGCGCGAGATTCTCCGGCGCGTAGCTGCCGACTGGTGTAGTCGTGTCGATCGGGGGTTTGGACTCAAGCGTGTTGCAGCGCGCGCTGTCAAAGTGGTCGCCCCAGGGATAGATGCGCGCCAGCCCGCGCCCGCTGTTGCCTGCTGCTTCCCAGCGCGCCGCCTTCTCCCACTCGGCCTCACTAGGCAGCGCCCAAGCGTGGCCGGTTAGTGTGGCAATCCAGGCGGCATAGTCGCGCGCGTCGTACCAACTGACGCAGGTCACAGGATGGTCCAGCCGCTGAAGCTGCGTCGGCCAGTCTATGCCAGACCAGCCAGGCCCTTCCTTCTGTGGCGCCGCGTGCCCCGCCGCGACAAAGCAAGCGTATTCGGCCACCGTCACCGGGAACGTGCCGATCTGGTATGCAGGCAGTTCCACCGCGATCTGCGGCTGCTCTCGCTCTTCTGCCTGACTATCCTGCTTCGGATCGCTGCCCATCATGAAAGGTCCCGCCGGCACGGGGCACATCGGCGGCAGGATGAAGGCAATATCTCTGCCAGTCCTGGGATCGCGGCCCATCTCGGCCGCGAAGCCCAACTGCTCCAGCCGTTCGGGGAAGCGCTCGCGTGGCAGCAGCGGGCGCGCGGGCGCGCCGGTGAGCGCGGCGTAGGTGCGGCGCGCGGCCTCGGCGGGCGGGAACGGCTGCATGCCGGGCGCCTCGATGCGGCGGAAGCCCTCCAAATACAGCCAGTCGGGGATGAAGTCGCCGCGCTCGATGGCGCCGCCCACTACGGGGAGGAGCGTACGGCCTGGCTCCGCACGGTAGAGTTGGTACGCCCAGGCGCATTCGTCGGCCACCCACTGCGAGCGGCGCAGATCCAGAGACGCCTTGGTGAAGATCACGACGAACGCAGGGCGCTGGTGGAGCTGGCGCTGGATCTCGCGCATCAGCTCGCCGGAGGTCAGATTGTGCTCGTCGTACCACACCGCATCGTGCTCGCCGCAGAGCCGCCGCAGCTCGTCC
>DASVAA010000135.1:0-6491 GCA_036376595.1 Ktedonobacterales bacterium
AGGGGAGCGCGGAGTCCAGCGATTTTTGTGGAATGAGGGCAAGATAGGAGAAGCCATTCGGGGGTCAGCAGGGTAAGCTAGAGGCGGAGACGTTGGCGCGGCGATGACGGGGCTGGAGCATAGATTTGCATCCTCGGCAGCCGTAGGCGCGCGAAACGCCGGGAGGAGCCTTCGATGCCTGAGTTGCGCACTCTGCTGAATGGCCTCGTCATGGGCGAGGTCCCGCGATGGCATGATGACCGTTTGTGGTTCTCCGACATGGGTGCGGGCGAGGTCCTCACCGCCGATCTGATGGGCAACCGTGAGGTCGTAGCTCGCGTGCGGACCCTCGGCCTCGGCTTTCTGCCCGATGGCCGCCTGTTGATCGTCTCAGGCGGCGACGGGCGGCTGCTGCGCCGGGAGCTTGACGGATCGCTGGTCACCTATGCCGACCTGACGCCCCTCGCTCGCACCTTCTGGAACGACATGGTCGTGGATGGTCGGGGCAACGCCTATGTCAACAACATCGGCTTCGACTTCCCGGCCGGCGCGTTTGCCCCCGGCACCCTCGCGCTGGTAACACCCGATGGCACAGCCCGGCAGGTCGCGGATGGTCTCGCCTTCCCCAACGGCATGGCCGTGACGCTCGACAATGCCACGCTGATCGCCGCCGAGTCCTATGGCGAGCGGCTCACAGCCTTCGATATCGCGGCGGACGGCAGTCTCTCGAACCAGCGCGTGTGGGCCGAGCTGCCCAGCGGGCACCCGGACGGCATCTGCCTCGACGCGGAAGGGGCCGTCTGGTACGCGGACGTGCCCGCCAAGCGGTGCGTGCGCGTGCGCGAAGGCGGCCAGGTGCTCCAAACCATTGAGTTGGACCGCGGCTGCTTTGCCTGTGCGCTCGGCGGCGCGGATAAGCGCACGTTGTTCATGATGGCGGCGGAGTTCTCGTCCGCGGCAAGTATGGCGGGCACGCGTACCGGCGAGGTGCTCACCGCGGAGGTTCCCGTGGCAGGTGCCGGTTGGCCGTAGGAGGGAATGATGGGCAAGATCGTTGTGACCAACGACGTGACACTCGACGGCGTGATGCAGGCGCCGGCGCGGCCCGACGAGGATACTCGCGGCGGTTTCACGCACGGCGGCTGGGCGGTGCCCTATGTTGACGAGGTCATGGGCCGCGTGATGGGCGAGGGAATGGCCCGGGGTCAGGGCGGTGCGCTGCTGCTCGGGCGACGAACCTACGAGGACCTCTACGCGGTCTGGCCCAACCGCACCGACAATCCTTACACGCCGGTGCTCAACAACACCCAGAAATACGTCGCGTCCACGACGCTGCAAGAGCCGCTGCCCTGGCAGAACTCCACGTTGCTCACGGGCGGTGTGGCGGAGGCCGTGGCCCGGCTCAAAGAGCAATTGGACGGGGACCTGGGAGTCTTGGGCAGCGGCGAGCTGATCCAGACGCTGATGCGGCACGATCTGATCGACGAGTTTGTGCTGCTGATCCATCCGCTGGTGCTGGGATCGGGGCGCCGCCTGTTCCCCGACGGCGGCGCATTCGCCAAGCTCGATCTCGTCAGCTCCGTGCCGACGACCACCGGCGTGGTGATCGCGACCTATCGGCGGGCGACGGCATAGGGCGCGAACATGCCAAGCAGCGCCGGGGGCAGCGCGCCGGCCACGAGCGTCCCTTGCTCCTCGGCCCGCTCGCGCTCGACCCGCCCGCGACGGTGGAAGATCTCCACCAGCTCGCCGCGCTCGAAGGGGACGAGCACGCGCACCGGCACCATCCGCGCGGCGATCACCTCACCTACACGCGCCAGCAGCTCCGGGATGCCCGCTCCGGTCAGCGCCGAGACCGGCACCGCGTTCGGCCACAGACTGGTATCCACCTCGCTCGTGTCGCGCAGCAGGTCGATCTTGTTGAGCGCCGTGACACGCGGCTTGCCCGCCGCGCCCAGCTCAGCGAGCACGGCGTTGACCGTCTCGCTCTGCTCGACGGCATTGGGATGCGTCGCATCCACCACTTCGAGCAGGATGTCCGCCTCGACCACCTCTTCGAGCGTCGCCCGAAAGGCCGCCACCAGACTGGTGGGCAGCTTCTGGATGAAGCCGACGGTATCGGTCGCCAGCACCTCCTGGTGCGTGGGCAGCGTGATGTGCCGCGTGGTCGGATCGAGCGTGGCGAAGAGCTTGTTCTCGGCGATCACCCCCGCGGCGGTGAGCGTGTTGAAGAGCGTGGATTTGCCGGCGTTGGTGTAGCCGACGATGGCGACCACTGGCAATGCTCGTGCGCTGCGCTGCCGCCGCAGCAGGCCGCGCTGCTGGCGCACCGACTCCAGCTCACGCTTCAGCTCGGCGATGCGCGTGCGGATGCGCCGCCGGTCAATCTCCAGCTTGGTCTCGCCGGGACCGCGGACGCCGATCGCGCCGCCGGTGCCGCCGGTTGCCCCGCGCGAGCCGCCGCCCAGCCGCGACATCGCCCGCCCGCGTCCCGTCAGCCGCGGCAGCCGGTATTCGAGCTGCGCCAGCTCGACCTGCAACTGGCCCTCGCGCGTGCGGGCGTGCTGGGCGAAGATGTCGAGGATCAGCGCGGTGCGGTCGATCACACGCGCATCGGTCAGGTCTTCGAGGGTGCGCTGCTGCGCGGGGGAAAGCTCGTCATCCAGGATCAGCAGATCGTAGCCGGTTTGCTCGTGCAGCGCGGCCAGCTCGTTGGCGCGGCCCTTGCCCAGGTACGTCACCGCATCCGGGCGGCGCAGCCGCTGCACCATCGTGCCCACCACCTCGGCGCCGGCCGTCTGCGCCAGCGAGGCCAGCTCGACGACCGAGTCTTCGGCGCTCCACAGCGCCTCCTCGTCGGGGGTTTCCACCGCCGCGAGGTACGCCCGCTCTACCGTAGTGCCAGGCGTCGTCGTCAGAAGTCGTCCGTTCTTCGCCGTATGCGGTCCCTCCCGTGTCGGGTTCGTGGGACGCGGCCCCATCCGCCGTGCCCCGTCTCGATGGCGGCATTGTACCATCGAGGCAGGGCATGTGCCACACGCGAACCGATCGGGCGGCACCGACTCAGTGGGAAATCTGCCGGTGGGAATCGGCGGCTGGATCAAGTTGCCCGGCAACCCACCCTCGCCCCACAGCGTATCTGCTCGTGGGCAGTATTCCCGCCTGCGGCGCTCGCTTGCCGCCAGGTGCCGGCGTGGTACAATGGGCATTGCGCCCAATGCACATACAGCGATGCCGCTCACGAACCGCCGGACCCGATGCCCCCGGCGGTCGTTCACGTTCCAGCGAGGATGCTTCCGGTGAGCTATTCGTTTCCGCCTCAGCCCACGCCCGCCGCACCCAGGCCCGCCGTGCCGCAGCCGGTGCCGGGGTCAGGCGTCTTCCCGCCGCCGGATGCCGCGATCGCCACCCGGGGCCTGACCAAGACCTTCGGCCAGAAGGTGGCGGTCAACGGCCTCAATCTGGTCGTGCGCCGCGGCGAGTTCTTCGGCTTCCTCGGCCCCAACGGCGCCGGCAAGTCCACCACCATCAAGATGATGGTCGGGCTGTTGCGCCCTACCTCCGGCACGGCCTACATCGGCGGCGTGGACGTATGGCGCGATCCGCTGCGTGCCAAGGCGCAGATGGGCGTGCTGCCGGAGCAGCTCAACCTGTACGAGCGGCTCAGCGGCCGCGAGCTGATCGAGTTCGCCGGCCGGCTCTTCGATCTGCCCAAGGACGAGGTGCGCCGCCGTGCCGCCGCCCTGCTCGATGTGCTCGCGTTGCACGACGACGCCGATAAGCTGGTGGTGGACTACTCGGTTGGCATGCGCAAGAAGGTGTCGCTCGCCGCCGCACTGATCCACCGGCCGCAGGTGCTCTTCCTGGATGAGCCGTTCGAGGGCATTGACCCGGTCAGCTCGCGCGTGATCCGCAACATCTTGCGCGACCTCACCACCGCCGGCACGACGATCTTCTTCAGCTCGCACATCATGGAGGTGGTCGAGCGGCTCTGCACGCGCGTCGGCATCATCGCCAACGGCACGCTGGTCGCCGAGGGCACGCTCGACGAGTTGCGCCAGCGGGCCGGCGCGGGTGGCGGCGACGGCAGCCTCGAAGACATCTTCCTCGATCTGGTGGGCGCCAAGACCGACGGGGGGAGCCTCGAATGGCTGGAGTAGCCACCGGGGGCGTCACCACAACGAAGCCTGCCACACGGCCCAGCTATGCGATCCGGCCCAGCCACGTGCGCACGCTGCTGTGGCTGCGCCTCAAGCTCACGCTGCGCGGCTACTCGCGTAGCTGGCAGCGCATTGTCGGGCTGGTCTTCCTGCTGATCTTTGCGCTGCCGCTGGTGGGCGGCCTGGCGGTCGGCACGGCGTTCGCCTATCTCGGGTTGCCGCGCCCGCAGGGGCTCCAAATCCTCTTCGCGGTGGTCGGCGGCCTCGCCGTCGGGACGGCGTTCGCCTACATCGGGCTGCCGCGCTCGCAGGGAATCCAAATCCTCTTCGCGGTGGTTGGCGGACTTTATCTGCTGTGGGCGGCGCTGCCGCTGCTGCAATACAGCCTCAACGAGGGGCTGGACGTCACCAAGCTCCAGATCTACCCGCTCACGCGCGGCGAGCAGATGGCGAGTCTGGTGCTCTCGACACTGTTCGACGTCAGCACGATCTTTCTGCTGTTGCTGCTGGCGGCGGTCTTCGTCGGCTGGCACGCGACGCTGGTCGCGGGCATTGTGACGGTAGTGGCGCTGGCCGCGATCTACGTACACGTCGTCAGTCTCAGCCAGCTCATGCTCGCCGCGCTGATGGGCCTGCTGCGCACGCGCCGCTTCCGCGACATCACGGTGATCGTCTTCGCGCTGCTCGGCTCGGTCTGCTCGTTTGGCAGCCAGATCCTCTCGCGCGTGCTCGACAGCTTCGAGCCCACCCTTGGCGGGCCGGGCGCCCCCGGCATGCTCTCGCTGCACCTCGACCGCTACCTGCAATGGACGCCACCTGGTATGGCGGCGCAGGCCATCGTGCTGGCCGACCGCGGCGAGTATCTGACGGCTGTGCCGTGGCTCGCCGGCTCGCTGGTGCTGATCCCTGCTGTGCTGGCGGTCTGGGCGTGGGTGCTGGACCGCGGCATCACCAGCGCCGAATCGGGCGGCGGGGGCAAGCGCGTGCGCGTCCGTCGCGGCCGGGGTGCGACCGTTGCGGTCGCCGAGACGCGCGGTGCAGCCCCAGCATCTGTGTCAGTCCCCAGCACATCGCGCCGCCGGCCGCTGCTGCCGGGCGCGGTGACGGCCATCGCCGCCAAGGACGCGCGCTACCTCTGGCGCGACCCGCAGCTCAAGGCGGCGCTGATCAGCGTGCTCTTCGCGACCGTAATCGTGCTCTTCCCCAACATCTACGACCCCTCAGGGCGCGGCGCCGCGGGGAGCTTCCTCCAGGGGCCGCTGACGGTGCTCTTCGCGCCGCTGCCGGCGCTGCTGGTGGTGCTGGTGTTCGCGCAGAACGCGCTTGGCATAGAGCGCCAGGGCCTGCAATCGCTGCTGCTGCTGCCGGTGCGCCCGCTGGATGTGCTGCTGGGCAAGAACCTCTTCGCCGGCCTGTTTGCCTTCGGCTTCGCGGTCGTGCTGACGCTCATCCGCGCGGCAATGACCGGCGGCTGGCTCTACGTGCCGGTCGCGCTGGCCGCGGGGGCGGCGGCCGTGCTGGTGATGCTGGGCTGCGGCAATGTGACGAGCGTGCTCGCGCCGATGCGCTGGCGCACGATGCGCATGGGCGACACCAGCTCGTACTCGTCGGAGAACGGCTGCCTGCGCAGCATCATCTCGATGGCCTCGATGGCGGTGAGCGGTCTGCTGCTGCTGCCGGTGGCTGTGGCGGTGGGGCTGCCGCTGATCGCGCAGCACCCGGAGTGGCTTGCCCTCACGATGCCGCTGGCCGTCATCTATGGCGTCATGCTGCACCAGCTCGCCACGCGCGCCATCGCGCCCGTGCTGCTGCGCCGCGCGCCGGAAATCCTCGCCGCGACCGTGCGCGAGGCATAAGCGGCAAAGAGTTTCACCACGGAGGGAACGGAGGGAACGGAGGGAACGGAGGGCACAGCAGAGAGGAGCAGAGAGTGGAACCGCAAAGGACGCAGAGGACGCGGAGGAAGAAGAGAGCAGAGAGCAAACATGGAGGTCACAGGGATTCCAAAGCGGCCCTCTATATTCCTTGACAGGCATATACCCGCCGCGGCATATTTGAGTCATGCTTACGACGCTAGGCGCTCTGGCCGAACCGAACCGGCTGCACATTATCGAGCTGTTGCGTGACGGACCGCGTCCGGTAGGAGAGATCGCAGCGCGGCTTGGGCTGCGTCAACCGCAAGTGTCGAAGCATCTGCGCGTGCTCAGCGAGGCCGGGTTCGTCGAGGTGCATCCCGCCGCCCAGCAGCGGATTTATCAGTTGCGTCCTGAGCCGTTCCACGAGCTTGACGCCTGGCTGGCATCCTATCGCCACGTCTGGGACGCGCGCCTCGATCGCCTGGAAGCGTACCTG
>DASVAA010000136.1:0-11142 GCA_036376595.1 Ktedonobacterales bacterium
GCGCGCTTCCGCCGCCTCGCCCGCGACTACGAGCGTCTGCCCGCCGTTCTGGCGGGCTTGCACTTCGTCGCTTTTGCCTGCCTGATGCTAGCCCAATTCACGCTGTTGGTTCATTTGACCTCAAGTCCATAACAGGCTCTAAGGGCACGACGTCAGCTTCTCTGCCGCGGTCGCGCAGGGTCTGCGCGATATGCTCCGCGATGCCTCTGGTTGCCCCATGCTTACTGGCATAGGCCACGAGAATGGACATCTCAGCCTCCTTTTGGCCGTGCGGTCGTGAGCCGGCCTTGTCGTGAGTGTGCGTGTGAGCGAGAGCTAGAGCAATTTTCAATTTCCTTGAGCAGGCAGGGCGTAGCCGACGTGGGCGAACCAGGCGCTCGCATCCTCGCGGGTGATCGCCTCGACGGCCACCCCCACAGCCTGCTCTAAGGCCTCGCGGCTGCGGGCACCCAGGCCGCGCAGGATCGCCTTGAGCTTGGAGAAGGCCTGCTCGATCGGGGTGCAGTCGGGGGAGTAGGGCGGCAGGAAGAGCAGCTCGCAGCCCCGTGCCTCGATCGATGGCTTGGCGGATGCTGGTTGCCTTGTGGACGCTCAGATTGTCCAGCACGACCACCTGCCCTGGCTGCAGCCGCGGCGCCAACTCCTCGGTGATGTACCACGCAAAGGTCTCGGTCGTCATTGCCTCCTCGATGAGCCACGGTTCTTGCAGCCCTTCAGGCGTCAGCGCGGCCACCAGCGTGGTGTTCTTGCCGTGGTTGCGCGGCACTGAACCGGTCGCCCGCTGGCCGTGCGGCGCCCACCCGTACAGCCGCGTCAGCGACGTGTGGGTGCTGCTTTCATCGACAAAGACGAACTGCTCGGCGTCGCGCGTCGCGACCGCCGCGCGCCAGGCACTGCGCGCCTCCCCGTTGCGCTCGCTGGCTGCCAGTGTCTTTTTTTCTGCGTCCAGCCGAGGCGGTGCAGCGCCCGCCACATCGTCGTCTGGCTCAGCGGCTGGCCGGTGTGCTCGGCCCACCACGCGCAGTGCTCCAGCAGCGTCGCATCGGGTGCTGCCTCCAACCGCGCGCGCAGGATCGCTTCCTGCTCGCCGCGCAGCACGCGCGGGCGCCCCGGAATGGGCTTGCGCGCCAGCGAGCCGGTCGTGCGCTGTTGGACCACGGCGCGTTTGACCGTGGTCACGGCGACGGTAAAGCGGCGAGCGGCTTCTCGCATGGGCAGACCGTCAGCCACCGCTCGCACCAAACGCTCTTTCAGGTCGGTCGAATAGGCACGCATACCCCTCGACTCTGCACAACCTGTGCCTGTCTCTGCCTTTCGGAAATTGCTCTAGGGCCGCAGTGTGCGCTGGCTGCTGGGCACTTCATCGGACCTGCGGAGGTGCCAGAGCAGCGCCACCGTCGGCACCAGCCCGATCAGGGTAAACACGGCGAACATCGGGACCGTGGCAAGCGGCGCACTGGGATCGTGCAGGTGCCCGAACCACTGATCGGTCGCGATGCTCGCCGTCTCGATGACTATCAAGACCAGCATGACACCGGCGAGGAAGTACCCCCACGGCCTGCGCTGCCACAGCCAGATGGCGGCCAGCACGGTCACCGGGAGCAGAAAGCCCAGATCGAGCACGTGGACGGGGCTGGTCAGCATCTTCGTGCCTACGAGCGGGGATGGTACGCCGTGCGTGACGAGCGCGGGGATGATCTGGCTCAGCCAGGTGAAGGCGAAGAGCGCCGCGACCGCAAGCATGTACGCCGCGATCGCGCGCGCGGCCGCGGCATGCCGGAAGGCGGCTCGGATGCCGGTCACGTCGGCATGGCTGAGCAGCACCACCAGCGACCAGACCGCGAGCGAGAGCATGGCCACATAGGCCAGGAAAAGCTCGTTGAAGGCGGTATCGAAGGCGAAGATCACGCCGTTATAGGCCAAGTAGCCCAGCGCGCCGAGCCAGACAACCTCCGCACGCGGCGCCCCCGTGGAGTCCGGCTCGCGAGCCGTCAGGAGCATGCCTGCCACCACCGCCGGGATGGCGACCACCAGAATGACTAGACTGGTGCCTTGCGCGTTGCCGGCGGTCGTCGCCGGGTCACGAAAGACGCCGGGGAAGAACACGCCGACCACCGCCGCGACGAGCGCCGCGAGCGTGAGCAGGCTTGAGAGCCAGTACGCCACGGGCGGCGGTTGCGGCCGGTGGACCCGTGACTCGGCAGGAGCAGCGCGGGGAATGGGCGCCCCAGCGCGCGCGGGTGGCGAAACAGCTTGTTGTTGATCGCGCTCCGATTCGCCGCGGGTTGGCGTTGCGGGTGACATGAATGCTCTCCTCCGTTTGTGCCTTCCTCGCCGGAGGCGTAGCGGCTGCATCCCCCATGCCACTCACCCGCGGCCCCCGGAGCTTTGTGTTGCACCCTCCAGCGTCTCCACACCGAGGAACGCATATGAATGCCGACCCAGCGGGCCGGGATCAGCCGCGGCGAGCCGGAGCGTGTCCTCTGCCGCGTAGCCTCCAGCATCGCCGCCGACGATGACTCGCAACGCACATGGGCTGAGGTAGAGCGCGGGCAGCGCGGCAATCAGACTGGACGCGCTCGCCACGGTGTTGCCATCCAACTCCAGTGCCTCACGGAGCCGGCGAATTGCCGCCGTTTCGACGGCGATGATGAGCACGTCCGACATGACATGCGCCCCTTTCCTGGCCCGCGTGCCTGGCGGGCGATGCTAAGCGCCAGCGGTACGCGCCGCCTGTTGCCCTCGTGCCCGCACCATACGCATGCCTGCTCTCAGCCGCCTCACGTTCACCGCGCCGCGCCTCACGGGTGTCTCACAGTCAGAAGGCGGTGCGGCCGTGGCCGCGAGCAACGAGTATCTGTGCGGCGAACGCAGATGCGTTTGTGAGACGCGCCATGCCGGTCGAGACATCGCTGTGAGGCTTGGAGCTCAGGCTAAGGGATGACCGGGCGGTTACGGCTCAGGCGGCGGGCAATAGTCCACTTTTGCCCCACGCCCGGTTGCGAGGAGGAATACGTATGGCAGGCGCGTGGACGACGATTGAAGGCAATGAGGCGGCTGCGAGCGTCGCCTATCGGTTGAGCGAGATCATCGCGATCTATCCCATCACCCCCTCGACGCCGATGGGCGAGTCAGCGGACGCCTGGTCGGCGGCGGGGAAGCCGAATCTGTGGGGCACCGTGCCGGCGGTAGTCGAGATGCAGTCCGAGGGCGGCGCGGCCGGCGCGATCCACGGCGCGCTGCAGACCGGGGCGCTCGCGACCACCTTTACCGCCTCACAGGGCCTGCTGCTGATGATCCCCAATATGTACAAGATCGCCGGCGAGCTGACGTCAGTTGTGCTGCATGTGGCCGCGCGCTCCGTCGCCGCCCAGGCGCTCTCGATCTTCGGCGACCACTCCGACGTGATGGCCGCGCGGGCGACGGGCTTCGCCGTGCTCGCGTCGAGCTCGGTGCAAGAGGCCCACGACCTCGCGCTGGTCGCGCACGCCGCGTCGCTGGAGTCGCGCATCCCGTTCCTGCACTTCTTCGACGGCTTCCGCACCTCGCACGAGATCAACAAGATCCAGCCGCTCGACGACGACGACCTGCGCGCGCTGATCCCGGACGAGGCGATTCAGGCCCATCGCGCCCGCGCGCTTTCACCGGAGCATCCGGTGATCCGCGGCACGGCACACAATCCTGACGTCGCCTTCCAGGCGCGCGAGACGGTCAATCCGCGCTACCTGGCGTGCCCGGCGATCGTCCAGGGGGCCATGGACGCCCTCGCCGCACGTACCGGCCGCCAGTACCACCTCTTCTCGTACACGGGCGCTCCCGATGCCGAGCGCGTGATCGTGGTGATGGGCTCGGGCGCCGAGACCGCTGCCGAGACGGCGCGCTTCCTCGCGGAGCGCGGCGAGCGCGTGGGCGTCGTGACGGTCCATCTCTTCCGGCCGTTCTCGGTCGCGCACTTCCTCGATGCGCTGCCGCCGACCGTGCGCACGCTCGCCATGCTCGACCGCACCAAGGAGCCGGGGAGCACCGGCGAGCCGCTCTATCTGGACGTGGTGGCGGCCCTGGCGGAACGCATGCAAGACGACCCGGACCGGCCCCTGCCGCGCGTGATCGGCGGCCGCTATGGCCTCTCCTCCAAAGAGTTCACGCCCGCGATGGTCAAGGCGATCTTCGACGAGCTGGCCGCGGATGCGCCCAAGCGCCACTTCACGGTCGGCATCGACGACGACGTGACCCACACCAGTCTGGCCTACGATCCCGCCTTCTGTATCGAGCCTGACGAGACGGTGCGCTGCGTGTTCTGGGGCCTCGGCTCTGACGGCACGGTCGGCGCGAACAAGAACTCGATCAAGATCATCGGCGAGCAAACGCCCAGCTACGCGCAGGGCTACTTCGTCTACGACTCCAAGAAGTCCGGCTCCGTCACCACCTCGCACCTGCGTTTCGGCCCGCGCCAGATCCGCGCGCCGTATCTCATCTCCGATGCCAGCTTCGTCGCCTGCCACCAGTTCTCACTGCTCAACCGCTTCGACGTGCTGCGTGAGGCCGCGCCAGGTGCGATCTTCCTGCTCAACAGTCCCTATGGGACAGCCGAGGTCTGGCAGCGGCTACCTAACGAAGTGCGGCGCACGATCCGCGAGCGGGACCTGCGCTTCCACGTCATTGACGCCAGCCGCGTTGCCCGCGAGAGCGGCATGCCTGGGCGCATCAATACCGTCATGCAGACCTGCTTCTTTGCGCTCAGTGGCGTGCTCCCTCGCGACGAGGCGATCGCCGCGATCAAGCAGGCGATTGCCAAGACGTACGGCAAGCGTGGCGAGGAGGTGGTGCGGCGCAACGCCGCGGCGGTGGACCAGGCACTAGCGCATCTAGAGGAGGTGGCGGTGCCCGCGGAGGATGAGACCGTGGAGGCGAACGACGCGGCGAACGGTGTCTGCAATTCGCCCGCGGCGCTGCCCTGCGAAGCGCCCGCGTTCGTGCGCGACGTGCTGGGACCGATGCTGGCCGGCGTGGGCGATACGCTGCCGGTGAGCGCGCTGCCCGACGACGGCACCTACCCTACGGGCACCGCGCGCTGGGAGAAACGCAACCTGGCCGACGAAGTCCCCGTTTGGGATCCCGAGATCTGCATCCAGTGTGGCAAATGTACGCTCGTCTGCCCGCATGCCGCAATCCGCATGAAGGTCTACGAGCCGGAGACCCTGGCGGGCGCGCCGGAGGGCTTCCTCTCGGTGCCCGCGCGCTTCAAGGAGTTCCCCGGCTACCGCTATACGCTTCAAGTGGCGCCCGAGGACTGCACGAGCTGCGGCCTGTGCGTCGAGGCCTGTCCGGTCAAAGACAAGCGCGCGGCCGGCCGCAAGGCGATCAATATGGCGCCGCAGCCGCCGCTGCGCGAGCAGGAGCGCGCCAACTGGGCGTTCTTCTCGGACGTGCTGCCCGAGGTGGACACCACGGAGCTGAGCCTGAGCGCCATCAAGAACGCGCAGCTTGCCGAGCCGCTCTTCGAATTCTCCGGCGCCTGCTCGGGCTGTGGCGAGACGCCTTACCTCAAGCTGCTCACACAGCTCTTCGGCGATCACCTGCTGGTCGCCAACGCCACTGGCTGCTCCTCGATCTACGGCGGCAATCTTCCCACCACACCGTGGTCCGCCAATCGCGCGGGGCTGGGGCCGGCGTGGGCGAACTCGCTCTTCGAGGATAACGCCGAGTTCGGCCTGGGCATGCGTGTGACACTAGATCAGCGGCAGGGCTTCGCACGCGAGCTGGTTGAGCGGCTGGCAGCAGGGCAGGTGGTGGACGACGAGCTGGCGGCAGAGCTGCTGAGCGCGGATCAGCGTACGGCGGCAGGCATCCGCGCGCAACGGGAACGGGTCGCGGGCCTCAAGCGGCAGCTCGCTCAGGCTTTGGCCGGTGAGCTGGCACCATCGGATAGAAGCGCCGCGCGCCAATTGCTCAGCGTGGCAGGTGCCCTCGTGCGCACCAGCGTCTGGATCGTCGGCGGCGACGGCTGGGCGTACGACATCGGCTTCGGCGGCCTCGACCATGTGCTGGCCTCGGGCCGCAACGTGAAGGTGCTGGTACTCGACACCGAGGTCTACTCCAACACCGGCGGTCAGGCCTCCAAGTCTACCCCGCGCGCGGCGGTCGCCAAGTTCGCGGCGCGGGGCAAGGTCGCGCCCAAGAAGGACCTCGGCCTGCTGGCGATGGCCTATGGGAACGTCTACGTCGCGCGCATCGCAATGGGCGCCAACGACGCCCAGACACTCCATGCCCTGCTCGAAGCCGAGGCTTACGATGGCCCCGCGCTGGTGATCGCCTACAGCCACTGCATCGCGCACGGCATTGACATGCGCAAGGGCCTTGAGCAGCAGAAGCTCGCGGCGCAGTCTGGCTACTGGCCGCTCTACCGCTTCAATCCCGCGCTCGAAGCGGAGGGACGCAGTCCGCTGCTGCTCGACAGTAAAGAGCCGACCCTGCCGCTGGAGCAGTTCGCCTACAACGAGGTGCGCTACCGGGTGCTGCGGCAAGCCGATCCTCAGCGTGCGCAGCGGCTGATGGCGCAGGCGCAAGACGACGTGCGGCAGCGCTGGAGCGAGTATCAGCAGATCGCCGCTGGGCACCCTTACCAGGTCACGAGCGACAGGACGAGCGCAAGCGCGTCCCCGGCGGCAGAATCGTCGTCGGACGTCTGATCGCGCGCCGATTGGCCGCATCAGCCGAAAGGAGCCGTACACCATGCCGGATCTCACCTGCAACTACCTTGGCCTGCCGCTGCGCAATCCGCTGGTGGTGTCGGCGTCTCCCCTCGCGGAATCGGTCGAGCGTGCGCGCCGGCTCGAAGACGCCGGTATCGCGGCGCTCGTGCTGTCGTCGCTCTTCGAGGAGCAGATCACCCACGAGAGCCTTGAGCTCGATCACTACCTGTACCACGGCACGCATGCCCATGCCGAGAGCTTGACCTACTTTCCCGACTTCGAGCACTACGGGGTCGGCCCGCACCCCTATCTCGACCACCTGCATCAGCTCAAGCAGGCCCTCACGATCCCCGTGATCGGCAGCCTCAACGGCGTCTCAACCGGCGGCTGGGTCGAGTATGCGCGCAAGATCGAGGAGGCGGGCGCCGACGCGTTCGAGCTCAACGTCTACTATTTGCCTGCCGACCCAGAGATGAGCGCCGAGGAGATCGAGAGCGGTTACCTGGCACTGATGCACGACGTGTGCGCGCAGGTGAGTATTCCCGTGGCGGTCAAGCTGACACCCTTCTTCACCTCGCTGCCCAATGTGGCACAGCGGCTCGTCCAGGCTGGTGCCGCCGGCCTGGTGCTGTTCAACCGCTTCTATCAGCCCGACTTCGATCTCGAAACCTTGAGCGTTACGCCGCACCTGGAGCTGAGCACGTCGCGCGAGCTGCGCCTGCCGCTGCAGTGGATCGCCATGCTCTATGGCCGCGTCCGCGCGGACCTGGCACTGACTGGCGGGGTCCATAGCGGCGAGGACGCGCTCAAGGCGTTGATGGCGGGTGCGTCGGTGGCGATGCTCGCCTCCGAGCTTCTGACACACGGTATCGAGCGTGTGGCGGCCATTCTCGACGAGATGACCGCCTGGATGGAGGCGCACGAGTATGCTTCGGTCTCGCAGCTGCGTGGCAGCATGAGCCTGCGTGGCCTAGCCGATCCGGCGGCGTTCGAGCGCGCCAGCTACATGAAGGTGCTGCGATCATTCCGGCGGCTGCCATAACCGCAATGCTGCCCGGAGGGGTAGAGGCAGAGAGAGGAGTATCGAGCATGTGTGAGAATCCTGTCACTCGCGTCCACAAGGGATTGCCTGAGGGGTTCGTCTTGCAGCGCGGCCCCGCGCCGGAGTACCATTGGTTCGCCATGTGCGTCGCGCCGACCGCGTACTGCCTGCCTGACCCCGATCGTCCTGGAACCTATCTCTCGTTTGCGACGATCGAGGAAGGGCTAGCATGGTTCGCGACCGAATTTGCGACCGACTACGGCAAGCAGGAGGCAAACACGCGGCTCGCTGGCGCGGCGACGTGATAGACTACCGCGCTCGGCGGTCCACGGTCGCCGGCAGCGGCAAGGCGGCGGAGGGGAGTGGTGGCCATGCAGCGGCTGGCGGTGCTCACAAGTGGCGGTGATGCGCCCGGCATGAACGCCGCGATCCGCGCGGTGGTGCGCGCCGCGGCGGCGCGACATCACTGTCGTGGGTGTGCTGAACGGCTTTGCCGGCCTTGCCGCGGGCGAGTTCCAGCCGCTCGACGACCGTGCGGTGGGCGGCATCCTGCAGCGCGGCGGGACGATTCTCGGTACCCGGCGCTTCCCCGCCTTCCGCGATCCGGCCGTGCAAACGGCTGTCGTCTCGCGGCTGCGAGCCGAGGGCATCGAGGGGCTGGTGGTGATCGGGGGCAGTGGGTCGCAGAACGGCGCGCTGGCAGTGCATCGCCTGGGCTTCCCGGTGATTGGCATCGGCTCGACCATTGACAACGATCTCGCCGGCATGGACGTGACGATCGGCGTGGACACCGCCCTCAATACAGCGGCCGAGTGCATTGACCGTCTGAAAGATACCGCCAGCTCGCACCATCGCGCCTTCATCGTCGAGGTGATGGGGCGCGATTCGGGCTACCTGGCGCTGATGGCCGCGCTGGCCTCAGGCGCTGAGACGGTCATCGTCTCGGAGGTTCCATTCGAGGCAGAGGCGGTCGCGGCGGACGTGGAGGCGACGTATGCGCGCGGCAAGGCCCACTACATCGCGGTGGTCGCCGAAGGCGCGCAGCTCTCGGCGCGCGCTGGCCGCCTACCTCCAGGACCATCCGCGCGGCTTCGAGGCGCGGCTCACGGTGCTTGGCCACCTCCAGCGCGGCGGCTCACCGACGGTGCGCGATCGGTTGCTCGCGAGTCTGCTGGGCGAGGCCGCCGTTGAGGCCCTTGCCGCCGGTCAAAGCGGCGCCGTCATGGGCTGGTATCACGGCGGGCCGGCGGTCATCCCATTGGACGAGGCCGTGGCACCCTGCTGCAAGGTGACACCTGAGCTGCTTGAGCTGGCGGGCGTGCTTGCCCGCTGATTGACCACGCGCCGTAATGCGGCACTCCCACTCCAGTGTCCGCACGCCGTCGAAGAACCGTGACCAGCATGTGACACCATGCAGACAGCTGTGACACCTCTGCGAGATCCGCCCGCTACGCTCCAAGTGTCGATAATCACAGTAAGCCCGTTTGGGCAGAGGAGCGAAGCAATGTTTCGGCAGATTGTAGTGCCTCTCGATGGCTCAGAGCAGGCGGAGCAGGCGTTAGGGGCTGCCGCGAAGATCGCGCGGCACGCCAACAGCACCGTCACGCTGCTGCAGATCGTCGGGGCAGACGCAGCACGGGGGAGCGACGCCGTGCCAGTGCATACGGGCAATCGGCTGTCCGCGACGGAGTATCTTCAGCGGTTGCGCCAGCGCCCAGAACTTACGGGAGTGTCCACCGATGTGGCGGTGCGCGACGGCGACCCGGCGGGACAGATTGTGAGCGTGGCCGAGCAGAGCGGGGCCGATCTCATCATCCTCAGCCATCGCCGCCATGGGCCGGCGGCCTCGTTCTTTGCCGGCAGCATCGCTGATGCGGTGATGCGCCGGTCGCACATTCCCGTGCTGGTGCTGCACGCGGGATCCGTGACGGAGTTCCGCGACCGGCAGACCGGCGCGAGGCGCTGGCCAGTGCAGGCGCTGGTGCCGCTGGATGGGTCGCCACTGGTGGAGACGGCGATTCCTTATGCCCTGGAGCTGCTGCGCACGCTTGAGGATGAACAGGGAGCGAAGCTCCACCTGACCTACGTCCTCAATCCCAAGCAGGCCTATCATTCAGGCATCACAGAGACCGAGGCCATGCACGAGGCACGCACGTACCTGGAGGCTATCAGTGCGCGCATCACGGCTGATCCGGCGTGGCACTCGATGGCGGTCACGTCCCGCGTCGAGCCAGACGCCCATGTGGTGATGGGTATCGAGCGCGTGGCGGAGCAGGGCGCCAACCTGCGCGGGGATACCTTCAACTTCGTGGCGATGGCGACGCATGGACGCGAGGGCGTGGCGCGCTGGCTGGCGGGCAGCGTCACCGAGGACCTGGTGCACGACGTCCACGTGCCGGTGCTGATTGTCCACCCGCACCATGAGCAAACGGCAGGTGGCAGCCAGCGCGCTGGCGACGAGGTCGTGGAGCAGGCGCCCTGGATACCGTTGTTCTGACATGACAGCTCGCGCTCTGACCGCAAGGCAAACAATGGGGACTCTCTGTTCCGCGGTGGTCGTCCGGTACCGGCGGTGACCTGTGGGTGCGCGAGCAGAGCACGAGATCGCGACGCTGGGCGCTGGGGGTAGTGAGTGAGAACTGCCCAGGCGCCCAGCGTGCGGCATGCTGGCAGGCAACACGTGGATCGACCTCGAAAGGTGAGGCACAACCGTGACAGCGACGAGAGTGGATCAGCCGGCTGAGCCGCGAGTCTTCCATCTGCTGCAAGGTGAGGCGCTTGACAGGTGGCACTCACCAACTGGCGACGTCGGCCGGGTGTTTCGCGGCGCGGGCATTGAGGCCGTGTGGGTCTCCAAGCAGGACGAAGCGATAGATCCGGAGTGGTTCTCCCAAGGAAGTGTGGACCTGATTGTGGTCATCCGCGGCCAACTCTGCGTCGAGTTCGCGGAGGAGGGCCGGGATCGCGTGGTGCTCGATCCCGGGGATCTTCTCGTGCTCCCGCCGGACACGCGCTGCCGCGGCTATGGTTGGCCGCGTGAGCGCCGTGAGGCGACCGTGTTCCTGGCGGTCTATCCAGTGCCAGGCGCGGCTGATGGGTCTGATACTGAGATAGCGCGACACTCGATCGAGGACCACGCCGCGAACTGAGGCACGTCCAGGTTCGCGAGGTGCATCCTTGCCCCAGCCAGCCGGGCACTTCTGCGATGCTGGCGCTGACTCAAGAACCCAGTGCTGGCTCGCCCGGCGCTGGCGCGCTGATGTCGAGCGTCATCTCGACTTCGCCGCGGACGTAGCGCGCGCTGAGGGGATAGCCGGCGTGGCGCAGCACGTCGAGCATCTTCGCATTCGTCGCCATGGTCACTGCCAGCAAGCGCGTGATGTCCTGGAGCCGTGCGAAGGCCGCCAG
>DASVAA010000137.1:0-2598 GCA_036376595.1 Ktedonobacterales bacterium
ATCGCTCGGCGCCGACGAGGTCGTGGACTATACGCGGGACGACTTTACCAGGAACGGCGAGACGAACGACGTCATCTTCGACGCGGTGGGCAAGCATGCGTTCCGGCGCTGCCGCGGCTCGCTCAAGCCAGGCGGTGTCTACATTTCCACCGATGGCTGGGAGAACGTGTTCTGGGTCCTGTGGACGGCGCGCATTGGCAACAAGCGCGTGAAGACCGATGTCCCACCTCACTACCGGCAGCAGGACGTCGTCTTCCTCAAGGAGCTGATCGAGGCGGGGAAGTACCGCGCGGTCATAGACCGCTGCTACCCGCTGGAGGACGTGGCCGAAGCGACGCGCTACGTGGAGACGCAACAGAAAACCGGCAACGTCGTGCTCACGCTGAGCAACTAGCTAGCGCCAACAGCGGCAGCACCCCCTGCGCAATACCATCACCCAGTCACGATCCCAGCCCGTGCGGGCGATTTGGGCGCGAATTCATCCGCCGACCCCTCCATGCCCTGCTACGCCTCCACGCTACCAACTATAGCAGCGAGAGTACCGCCAGGTGTGACGTATGAGATTGTGAGGCGTGTATGCTCAGGGTACACTACGCGGGACCGGGCATACAGCTGGGCATGCGGCGGGCAGGGCATGCGGGCGGCCAGCGGAGGCAGCGGAACCGATGGCGCAGCGGCGTAATGGCGACGACGAGCGGCGGGCGGCCGAGGAGCGGGCGCTGGTGGAGCGCAGCCAGCGCGGCGAGGTCGCGGCCTTCAACGTGCTCGTCGAGCGCTACCAGTCGGCGGCCTACGCGCTCGCCCTGCGTGTGGTTGGCGACCCCGACGCCGCCGCCGACGTGACCCAGGATGCCTTCTTCTCCGCCTTCCGCGCGATCGACTCGTTCCGCGGCAGCTCGTTTCGCGCCTGGCTGCTGCGCATCGTCAGCAACGGCTGCATGGACCACTTCCGCGCGCAGGGCCGCCGCCCGGCCGTCTCGCTGGAGGCCACGCTCGAAGACGACCGCGGCTTTGACGATCCCGCCGCCAGCGACTACCGCATGCCCAAGACGATGATCGATCCCTCGTGGGACCCCGAGCACGCCGCCCTGCGCGCCGAGACCATCGCCCAGATCGAGGCCGCCCTGCTGCGCCTGCCGCCGGAGCAGCGCATGGCGGTGGTGCTGAGCGACGTGCAGGGCATGCCCTACGACGAGATCGCGCGCGTCATGGGCACCTCGCTGGGCACCGTCAAGTCGCGCATCGCGCGGGCGCGGGCGCACCTGCGCGGACTGTTGCCGCGCGAGGGGGAACTTTTCCGCCAGCGGGGCCGTCCTGGCACTGAGCGCGAGCGGTAGAGCGGAATTCGGGTACAATGATCCGCACCGCGGCGCGCGACGGCGACACATCATCCACAGGCGGCAGGAAACACAGGCATGATTGGCGGCAACGGCAGAGAGCACGCGGACCGGGAGGCGCTGCGCGAGCGGCTCTCGGCATATCTGGATGGCGAGCTGGCGCCCGGCGACGCAGCGGCACTAGAGCGTCACCTGGCGGAGTGCGCCGAATGCCGCGACGAGCTGGCTGGCCTGCGCGATGTGCGGGCGCTGCTGCGCGCGCTGCCCCAGCCGGAGCTGCCGCGCTCGTTTGCGCTGCCCTCCACGACCGCCACGCCTGCTGCGGCTCCTCCACGCGCGCCTGTCGCCGCGAATCCGCTGTCCTCCACGCGCTCCCGCCAGGCGCGGGGCACGGTGCCCGCGCTCGCCCGCGCGGCGCAGTGGGTCGGCGGTCTCGCCGCCTGCTTCGGCCTGATCCTGATCCTGGCGACTACAGTGCTGGGCGGAAATCTCGGTCACACCTTGAGTACAGCCGCTCCCGCCAGTGGCGGCGCCAGCGCCCCAATGCACACGAGCTCCGCCCCGCAACAAACGGCAACCGCGCCCGCAGTCGGCCGCACGCCCGGCACGGCTGCGGGCTTCGGCCAGCCAACGCACACTGCCTCGCCGGCCGGCACGGCGACCAACGGTCCTGCCTCGACCAATACTCCGCCTCACGCAACGGCTGCCCAAACCGCGCCGCTCCCCGTGCTGCCGGTGACGGGTGCGGGCTTGCTGGCTGGCGGCGTCGTGCTGCTCGGCGCGGGTAGCGTTGCGGCGCGCAGACGGCAGCGCCGCGCGCGGTGAGCCGGCGGTCGCATATCTGGCTTCATGCTTGCCTGTCGTGCGCCACCTCCTGCCCTGATGGAGCGGCCTCGCCGTGTGGCCGACGCACGCCATGCGCCCCTACCCCAGAAATGAGCGGATGTGGCAATCCATTGGTGTCTTGGCGGCAAGAAAACTGAGGGGAGAACGACGAGATACGCCGCTCTCCCTCAACTCGTGGCCTGCTTGGGTCGTTGAGTCCCTTGCCGCTACACTGGCGTTGCCGCGCGACGCTCGTAGGCCAGCGCGGGATCGTAGAGGTGCGCGCCGGCTGCAACGGCGGCGATGCGCTGGGCGGCGCTCAGGTGCGCGCAGTACAGATTCGCGCCGCTCAGGTTGGCACCGCGTAGCGTCGCCCCGCTGAGGTCGGCGTCCACCAGCAGCGCGCCGGAGAGGTCCGCCCCCTGGAGGTTCGCGC
>DASVAA010000138.1:0-8878 GCA_036376595.1 Ktedonobacterales bacterium
CTGGGCCAATCGCTGCTGGTGATCGGCGCCTTTGGCGAGTTCCTGTCGATCTTCGAGCTGACGGCGTACGACCTGGTGAGCCGCCACGGACTCGACTGGTCGCTGCTGCTCGCCGCGGGCAAGCTGGTGGCGCTGCTGGTCGTGGGGTACGTCGTACTGCGCGCACTCACCGGCGCCGTGGCGCACCAGCCGCATCGCTTCCACCGGCTCTTTGCCGTGCGCGATACCACAGAGGTCGGCGTGCGGGCGGCGCTGGCGTTCATGCTGGTCTTCGCGGCGGTCGCCGTGCTGCTCGACATCGAGCAGATTCTGGCGACCTTCATCGCCGGCGCGGTGTGCAGCTACGCCTTCCGCGGGCGAGACGTGGTCACGCGCAAGCTGACGACCATTGGTCAGGGCTTCTTCCTGCCGCTGTTCTTCATCTCCGTCGGCCTCAATCTGCGGCTGGGCGACATCCTGCACGGCAGCTCGCTCACGCTGCTGCTGACGCTCGTGCTCGGCTTGGTAGCAGTGCGACTGCTGGTCATGCCGCTGCTGGGGCTGGCGGGCGTGCCGTGGCGCAGCGTGCTGCCGGGCGCCCTGCTGTTGAGCGCGCCACTGACGCTGATCGTCGCCATCAGCCAGGTTGGCATCCAGCTTGGCCAGCTCAGCCCCTCCACGTATGGCGTGACGCTGGCGGCAGCAATTGCTAGCGGCGTGATCTTCCCGCTGCTGGCCCGCCCGCTGCTGCCCAAACCCAGGCCCAAGGCTGCCCCCAAGCCACAGACGCTGCCACAACCACAGCCTCAGCCTGCAGCGCGCCAGACGACCGCCGCGCTGGAGCCAATCCCGCTAGAGCCGGGCGCTGTGGACGACGAGTACGAGCCGGAGGACGAGCGGCTCGCCGATACCGTCGGCGCGTAGAATCCCCGCGGCTCAGTCGAGCACGAAACTATCGGCGTAGGGGTTGCGGGCGTTGGGATCGCGGCGCTGGGGGCGCATCGCTGGGCGCTGCCCGGTGATCTGCGCCAGGGTCCCAAACGGGGATTGACTGTAGCTATCGGACCAGGCGTCCTGGGGATGGCGGGTTGCTGTCGGCTGCGACTGCGACTGCGGCCGCGATTGCGGTGAGGCGGCACCGTACCGCGCCTCGCGTAGCCATTCCGGTGTGATGCGCTCGGAGGGCTGCAAGGCGTGCGCGCCGGTATTGTGCCTACGCTGGGCCGGTGCCGCTGGCCGTGCGGCCGGAGAGGGGCTGGTCAGCCAGGCATCTTCGGGGAAGACGGTCTCGCCCTGCGCGGGAGTGTGAGGAGACGGCATTGGCACGCGCTGCGCCGGGTGATGGTACAGGTCAGGCGGCGTGGTGGGCGTGCGCGAGCGGCCGTGCGTGGCTTCCGCATGGCTCGCGGCGGCCGCGGCGAGGGCGGCGAGGGGAATCTGGCGCCCGTTGATCAGCACCGAGACCCCTTCGCCGCGGCACAGCGCGTCGAGCTGCGCCCGCAGCGCGCGATTCTCAGCCTCCAGATCGGCGATCCGCTGGCGCTGCTCGGCCAGGTACTCGGTCACGTCGTCGCGCTGGTAGTAGTCGTAACCCATCGCCGTCCCCCTCATCCCGCTCGGCTACCTACGCGCCGCCGCGTTGCGTGAACGCCCATGCGCCGCGGCAGCGGTACCGGTGCGTGCCGTATGTTCCCCCAGTCTAGCACGGGCTGGCTATAGCTCGACGTAACAGTAGGAGTTATGGCAGGGTTATGACTCCGTGCGGCGCGGGCGCGGACCCATTCGCGGATTCCGCGCCGCGGACGGAGTGGTATGATCCGCGATGGACGGCGATTCCTGGTTCGCCGGGAACGATGGGCGGCAGCGTGGCGGCGGCACAGTCAGCCACAGGGCAGGAGCAAAGACAATGGAGTACGAGCACATCCTGGTCGAGCGCGCGGCGCCGGTCGCGACCGTGACGATGAACCGGCCCGACAAGCGCAACGCGCTGAGTACGCCGATGATGCGCGAGCTGACGGCGGCCTTCAAGGCACTGGGCGGCGAGCGCGACATCCAGGTGGTGATTCTAGCCGGCAACGGTCCCGCCTTCTCCGCCGGGCACGACCTGCGCGAGCTGGTCAACGGCGACCTCAGCGCCTACCGCGAGGTCTTCGACGTCTGCACCGTGCTGATGGAGGCGGTCCAGGCGATCCCGCAGCCGGTGATCGCGATGGTGCGGCGCGTGGCGACCGCCGCGGGCTGCCAGCTCGTCGCCACCTGCGACCTGGCCGTCGCCGCGGAGGAGGCGACCTTCGCCACGCCGGGCGTCAAAATCGGCCTCTTCTGCTCCACGCCGATGGTCGCGCTGAGCCGCAACATCGGGCGCAAGCGGGCGCTGCAGATGCTGCTGACGGGCCAGCCGATCGACGCGCGCACCGCGGCCGAGTGGGGGTTGGTCAACCAGGTGGTGCCTGCGGCCGAGCTGGAGTCGGCGACGCACGCGCTGGCGCAGGCCATCACGCAGTACAGCCCGTTCACCGTCGCGCTGGGCAAGCAGGCATTCTACACTCAGATCGATTTGGATCAGCCCAAGGCGTACGGCTACACCAAAGAGGTGATGTCCATGAACGCGCTGGCCGCCGACGGGCAAGAGGGCATGTGCGCCTTCCTGGAGAAGCGGCAGCCGGCGTGGTCGGGGCGGTAAGTGGTATTGATCGTAGTACAGCAAACGGACGTGCTTGACTTACGAGCCGGCAGCGCGGATAATACAGAGAACGCGCGGGGTCAACGGTGACGAACGGGCGCGCGGGCGACTGACGGGGGTCGCTCGCGCGCCTGCCGTTTACCTGGCGATCCCCGCGCCAGGCACACGCCGGAGGAGCACGCATGTCCGCGACCGCACTGACCGGATCGCAGGGGCACGAGACCGAGGCCGGGGCTGAATCTGGCGTCGCGGACGAAGGAGCGGCGCCTATGGCCAGCGGCAAGTCGTCCAAGCCCAAGTCCGGGTCACTGCGCGCCCTGTTGGACCTTTGCGCGCGCTACATGCTCCCGGCCGATCTCGATCGCATCCGCGCGGCCTACGAGGTCGCCGCCGATGCTCACCAGGGCGTGCGGCGCCGGTCGGGCGAGCCGTATATTGAGCACCCGCTGGCCGTCGCGCGCATCCTGGCGGAGCTGGCGATGGACGCGCCGGGGATTATGGCCGCGCTGCTGCACGACACGGTTGAAGACACCGATCTCACCGGCGAGGATGTCGCCGAGCGCTTCGGCCCCGCCATCGCCAGCCTTGTGGACGGCGTGACCAAGTTCGCCGCCGTCGAGGCCAGCACCGGCACCGGCGATTCAGCCAACGCGACCCAGACTCAGCCGCTCTCGACCGAAGCCAAGCGGCGCCAGCAATCCGAGACGGTGCGCAAGCTCTTTCTGGCGATGAGCGCCGACCCGCGCGTCGTGCTGCTCAAGCTGGCCGACCGCCTGCACAACCTGCGCACGCTGGACGCGATGTCGCCGACGCAGATCGAGCGCACCGCGCGCGAGACGCGGGACATCTATGCGCCGCTCGCCGGCCGCCTGGGTCTGTATCTGATCAAGAAGGAGCTGGAGGACCTCGCCTTCCGCTATCTGGAGCCGAAGACCTTCGAGCAGGTGACGCGGCGGCTGGCGGACGAACGCATGAAGCGTGAGGAGTGGGCGCGGCGGATGTGTAAGCGGCTGCAACACGAGCTGGCGGCGCAGGGCATTCTGGCGGCGGTCAACTGGCGCTTCAAGCACCCCTACCGTGCGCACCGCGAGGCCGAAGAAAGCGGGATGGATATCGCCGGTCTGCATGACCTGATCGCCTTCCGCGTGCTCGTGACCGACAATGCCGATTGCTACCGTGCCTTGCGCGTCATTCACCACCTCTGGCATCCCCACTCCGACCGCATCCGCGACTACATCGCGATCCCCAAGATCAACGGCTACCAGTCTTTGCACACCGCCGTCTTCGCCCTGGATGGACGCCTGGCGCAGATTCACATCCGCACCCATCGCATGCACCGCGCGGCGCAGCATGGCGTGGCGGCCTACTGGCTGGAGCGTGCCGCGCGCGGCGAGGCGGTCAGCGGCGAATCCACCATCCGCGTGGCCGAGGCGCTGGGCTGGGTGACCCAGCTCGCCTCGTGGCAGCGCGAGCTGGACCTGAGCGCCGCCGATTTCGTCGCCACGGTGCGCGGCGACCTCTTCGACGAGCAGATTCACGTCTTCACCCCCAAGGGTGAGATTCGCGAGCTGCCCGCCGGCTCGACCGTGCTCGACCTGGCCTACCAGATTCACACCGAGATCGGCAATCACACGACCGGCGCCGTGGTGCAGACGACCACCAGCAACGGCATCCTGGTGAGCCGCAGCGTGCCGGTGGACTACGCGCTGCACCGCGGCGACATCGTGCGCGTGCTCACCTCGCCCGATGCCCAGCCGCGGGTCGAGTGGCTCGATTTCGCCCGCACGCGCTACGCGCGGGTCAAGATCGGCCGCAGGCTGCGCCGCGCCTACGACGGCGACGAGACCGACCGCACCCGGCACGTCACCGAGCGCGCAGAGGTTGGGGGCGAGCGGGCGCTGGCACTGGCACTGGCGGAGCCGCTCTGCCATCCTTCGGGGCAGCCGGCGCATGCCGAGCTCGCGCGCTGCTGCTTCCCTTGCCCGGGCGACGCCATTGCCGCCCTGGCGGGGCAGGGTCGCCGCCTGACGGTCCACCGCGCCTGCTGCCGGGAGCTTGCCCGCGCCGCCACAATCCGCCGCACGCGCGGATTGCCTCACGCCGAGCCATGCGAGGTGACGTGGCCGCAGCTCCAGCCGATCACCTTCCGCGCGCACCTGCTGATCGGCGGCCAGGACCACCAGGGATTGATGCACGAGCTGTCACACACGGCGGCCCAGATGGGGCTGAACGTCTCGGGCAGCAAGGCGCGCGCCGACCGCGCCCGCCACCGCGCGATCGTCGAGCTGACCGTGGACGTGCCGGCCCATATGCGACTGGACGCGGTGCTGCGGCGGTTACATACTGTACCGGGGGTGCTCGACGTCGAGCGCGATCTCACCAAGGGCTGTAACGAGCGTTCGCGATGACCAATGGGCCGCAACATATCACCGGCAATGACACGACCGCATCCACGCCGCCACCCGCCGCCGAAACCGACGTCGGGGCGCATGGCGTGCGCCCGCTCGCGCCCGCGCCCGTAGCCGCGTCCGGGAGTGTGGGGCCGACATTTGTCGCCGAGGCACGGCTGCTTGCCACCGTCGAGGGGTATCTGCGGCCGGAGGATGTGGCGCACGTCGAGCAGGTGTTGGCCTACGCGCGCGAGCTGCGCCCGCGCATCCGCATCTCGGCCGGCCCAGCAGTGAAGGCGGACCGCGGCAGTGAACTGCCGGCGCACGCGGCCCAGCAGGAGGCACCGGACTCTCCTGCGCCGGCTCTCCAGAGCCGCGACGCATCTCTCGCGCCCCCTGCGCCGCCAACCGATGTCGAGTACGTGATCGGCGTCGCCCAGACGCTGGCCGAGTTCATCCACATTGACCCCATCAGCCTAGCGGCGGTGCTGCTCTATCAGGCCGTCGAGGGCGGCATCGTCACGCTGGACGACGTGCGCGCGCGGCTGGGTGCGAGCTTCGGCGAGGAGGTGGCGCAGACTATCGCCAACATCGAGCGCTTCGATACCCTCCAGCGGCCGGGCGCGGCGTTGCGCCGCAGCGCCCAGGTGGCGGCTGCATCGCCGGCCGCCGACGAGGAGCTTTCGCGCGAGCGGCGCCGCAGCCGGATGCGCCAGAAGCGCCAGGACGCCGAGAACCTGCGCAAGATGTTCGTGGCGATGACCGAGGACCCCCGCGTCGCGGTCTTCAAGATCGCCGACCAATTGCGCTTGATCCGCCTGGCGCGTGAGGCCGCCGACTTCTGGCGCGCGCGCGACGGCCGCTCGACCTCGCGGGCGGAGAGCGGAGAACGCGAACGCGAAGGTCGCGAGGCAAGCGCGAAGGTCGCGAAGGAGGGTTCCTCGTCTGCCAGCCCCAGAGGCGAGGCGGGCCTCGCCACTACAGCGCGAAGCGACGGGGAGGCAAGCGGCGTGCGCCCAACGCCGCTGCCAGCACCGGAGCCAGTGCTCTCAGAGGAGGAGGCCCGCGCGCTGGCCGAGGAGACGCGCGAGATTTACGCGCCCCTGGCCGGGCGGCTGGGCATGGGGCGGGTCGAGGGCGAGCTGGACGACGTGGCCTTCGCCATCCTGCAGCCCGACGAGTATCGCTGGCTGGCCGCCGCCGTCAAGGACTACGCCGAGGAGCGCGGCAGCTACGTGGCGCGCGTGCGCGAGGTGCTGGAGCGCGAGCTGGCGGCCATTGGGCTGCGCGCGGACGTGTCGGGGCGGGTCAAACATCTCGCCAGCATCTATCGCAAGGTGCAGCGCACGGGCAGTCGCGACCTCTCCAACCTCTACGACGTGCTGGCCTTCCGCATCATCGTGCCGACGGTGGAGGACTGCTACCTTGTATTGGGGCAGGTCCACGCGCTGTGGAAGCCCAAGGACGGCCGTATCAAGGACTTCATCGCCAATCCCAAGCCCAACGGCTATCAGTCGTTGCACACAACCGTCTTCTGCCTCGACGACCGGCTGGCCGAGTTCCAGATTCGCACGCCCCAGATGCACGAGATGGCCGAGTACGGCGTGGCGATGCACTGGTACTACAAGGCGGTCGGCGATAGCGCGACGGCCGACGCTTTGGCGCTGCAGGCCTGGGTGCAGCAGCTTCGTGAGTGGCAGCAGGAGCTGCAAGGCGCGCGCAACGCCGAGCGGACGGTGGACCTGGTCAAGGGCGACGTGCTGCGCGAGCAAATCTTCGTTTTCACGCCGGCCGGCGATGTGAAGGAGCTGCCCGCCGGAGCGACGCCGCTCGACTTCGCCTACCTGATCCATACCGACGTCGGCAACCATGTGGCGGGCGCGCGCGTCTCGTCACAGGATGCGACCGGGCGCCTGGTGACGAAGCTGGTGCCGCTGGACTACGAGCTGAAGAACGGCGATGTGGTCGAGATCATGAAGCGTAAGTCGGCGCACCCCACGCGCGACTGGCTCGCCATCGCGCGCACCAAAGCGGCGCGTGACCGCATTCAGCGCTATCTCAAGGCCCACGAGCGCGACATTGACTTGCAGATGGGGCGCGAGCGGCTCGACCGTGAGTTGCGCGGGCTGGGGCTGCGCAAGGGCTTCGAGGAGCTGAGCGACGAGGATATGGAGTGGCTGGCGGCGGCGCTGGAGCAGCGCGACGCCGAATCGCTGCTGGTGGCGATCGGCGGCGACAAGCTGCGCCTCTCGGTGGTCGTGGCGCGGCTGCGCGAACGACTGTTACCGCCCCCGGATCCATCGGCCGAGCCGCAGGTCCCAGCCGAGACGACGCCCGCGCGCGAGCAAGCGGTAGACGCTAACGTCGGCGGCATGGCGGGGATGCTCACGCGGCTGGCCGCCTGCTGCGATCCGCTGCCTGGCGACGAGCTGATGGGCTACATTACGCGCGGGCGCGGGGTGGTCATCCACCGTGCCGACTGCCCCAATCTGCGCCACCTGCTGGAGCAGGAGCCGGAGCGCGCGGTGCCGGTGACGCTCTCGCTGGCGAAGCTCAGCGACCAGCAGCACTTCCGCGCGCCGATCGTCATCGAGGCGCTCGACCGCACGGGGCTGCTGGCCGACGTGACGGGCGTCATCACGGGCCTCAAGATCAATATGCAGAAGGTGAACACGGCGACCAATCCGCGCCAGCGCCGCGCGGTGATCACCGTGACGCTCGAAATCCAGCGGCCGGAGCAGCTCAACGCGGTGATCAAGCAGCTCCAGCAGGTGCCGGGAGTGAGCAGCGTCGGCCGCAAGCGCACGCATCAGCTCGACGAGACGCGCGGCAGGGCGCGGTAACGCACATGTGCGGTCCGTGGCAGGCGCGGATACTCGGAAGGCGCGCGGATCGTGAATCGGACGACACGGCCTGAAAACGCCGTGGCTAATCCTGGCAAGCGGCAATGGTGGCATGTGAGGGATGAGCCGCGGGACTTCAGCCCGTCTGCTTGCCTCACATCCATGTTCGCCCTCCGCCGCAAGCCGGACATCATCGAGGTGAGAGCCATACTCCGGGCCCCTCCGCGGTCCCCATCACCTCGCCTCGCCTATCGCGCCCACTCCGGCGCCTCGGTCTCGCGCGCCTCGGCCAGCAGCCGCTCGAAGCTGGCGAAGCGCTCTGGGGTGATCGCGCCCTCGGCCAGCGCGCAGCGCAGGGCGCAGCCCTCCTCGTTGGCGCCGTGCTCGCAGTCCTCGTACTCGCACTGCCCTATGTACGGGCGCAGCTCGCGGAAGGTGCGCGCCAGGTCCTCGGATGGCACGTTCCACAGCGCCAGCTCGCGAATGCCCGCCGAATCCGCCAGCCAGCCGCCGCCCGCCAATGGCAGCAGGCGCACGCCGGTCGTCGTATGGCGCCCCTTGCCGGTCGCCTCGCTGATCTCGCCGATGCGCTGGCCTGCCTCGGGCAGCAGCACGTTGACGATCGACGACTTGCCCACGCCCGACGGCCCGGTCAGCAGCGAGGTGCGGCCCGCCAGCCGCTCGCGCAGGGTATCCAGCCCATCGCCGCCGCGCGCGCTGGTCAGCAGCACCGCGTAGCCCAGCCCCTCGTAGAGTCGCTTGGCCTCGGCAACGACCTCCGGCACGCCCAGGTCGAGCTTGTTGAAGCCGATCGTCACGTCTACGCCGGTGTGCTCGCAGAGCGCGAGGTAGCGGTCGAGCAGGCCGAAATGCGGCTCCGGCTCGCGCACGGCGAAGACCAGCACCGCGTGATCGGGATTGGCGAGCATGATCCGCTCGCCGCGCCGCTCGGCGCGCGCACGGGCCAGCGCGGTGCGCCGTGG
>DASVAA010000139.1:0-27894 GCA_036376595.1 Ktedonobacterales bacterium
GCCACCCAGCGCCCCACCCCGCTGCCCGATGCGCTGCGCCGCGCGCTGTCCGCCGAGGTGCCGCCCTATGCGGAGGATGTCTCATGAGTGCGCTCGATCTCGGGCGACTGCCCGATCTGCCTCAGGCAATAATAAACGGCGGCTCCGGGCAGTAGCGCCCCGAGCCGCGCACTGGAGACTGATGACGAGGATGCTACTGCGCCAGCGGACGCAACTGGAGCAGGAAGTCGCGCTGCGCCTTTTGCAGCCCACGCACCGACGGCATCTGGCGCTCGATCGCGGTGATTGCCGGCCCCAACTTGCCGCCCGTGGCCGCATCAGTCTCGCGGTAGAGCGGGACTAGGCTGGAGATGAGCTGCGGATAGTCTTTCGCGCTCGCCTGGCGTGACTCGAAGCGCTCGATGAAGTGGCGCGAGCGCTGCACCACCTGCGCCGCGAACACCATGCCGAGAATCTTGGGCAGCGTGCTGTACAGCTCGCTCTGCCAGATCACGGTCTGCAAGATGTCGGCTGGGTCGCCCAGCGCTTTGTGGAGCATCGTGAGGAACGCATCCAGCTTGTGCAGGAGCACCGCGTGCGATGACACGAGGCGGACCTGATCGGCCGCCTGAACGGCGGCTTCGAGGTCCGCCACCGCCTGCGCGACGCCGAAGGGATCGCCCGCATGCCGCTGACTCACGAGATCGGTGAGGCATTGGCGCATCGGCTGGAGATGCTCCCGCAGCCAAGCGAGATAGTCCTGATAGGGGACTGTACGCGGCTTGCGCGGCGCTTCGCCGGGCATGAGCCGCTCCTCCATCACGACCTCGATGGTTTCGCGTACCTCATCGCCTTCGCGCACCACCTGCTCTTCGATCAGCGCCGCCTCGACGATCGCGTCTTCATCGCCATCGTGGTCCCCGCCACGGTGGCGGCGAGTTTGCAATTGCTGCGCCGCCTCGCGCTCGCGCTCCGCTCCGGGCGTGCCGAACGCCGCCGCCATACGCCCGAACGCCACACGATGAGCATCCACGTTGGCAGCTACGACCTGACTGAGCGGCGCCGGCTGGGCGGCGACGGCAAAGCCATTGACCGGTGTGTTGCCCACCATCTCGTAGAAGGTGATAGGGATGGCCTGCTTCAGATTGCCGGGCAGCGTCGCGCTGACGCCAATCCAGCGGTTTTCGCCCGGTTCCATGCCGGGCAGCGTCAGCACGCCGCCCGATGTGAAGGGCTGTTTCGCCGCCACCCCACGCGCGTCCACGACCTCGATCGTCGCCTCGCCCAGGTGCTGCTCCAGGCCGGCGGGCACGCCATAGCGCAGCACCAAATCGCGGGTGATGGTGCCGGCATTGTGGGCCAGCGCGAAATGGACGTACGCGCCCAGGCCCATGCCCAGATGCACCTGGAGGTTGCGCTGCGCCTTGTTGTTGTCGTCGATCACCGCGAGATCAGTGGTCGGATAGCCGGGCGCGTGTCCCGTCAGCGAGGGCGGCACGAATGGGTCGCCGGGCGAGCTGATCTCGACGGCGAGGCACAGATGCGTCGAGGCGGTGGGGCTGAGCTGCCACAGGTACCCCGGGGTGATCGACGGTCCTAGGTCCGCCGCCAGGAACGACACTACCGGATCGGCCCCCGCGATGACCACGTCGGGGTCGCTGGGGTCCGGGGTGCCGGCGTCGGTGTAGTTGCTGCCGGTGCCGAACTCCGACACCATGAAATGCGCGCTGACATCGGCGGCGACGCCGCCCATGTTGCGCCGGATGCGCGCGAAGGCGAAGTTGTCGGATGCGGTGCCGGTGCCGTAGCTGGCGGGATCGGAGTTGGGTTGATCGTTGGCGTTGAAGGTCGGCGTCGTGTTGGCGTGCTGATTCCACACATCGCTGGTCGAGATGAAATCGCCATGCGTGGACGGCTCAACGCCGTTGTCGCCGCTGGTGGTGGAGTCGGTCCAGTCGCGCACGTAGAAGTCGGCGCCGGTGGTCTCGTCGGTGATCGTGTAGAAGAACGGGTCGATCGAGATCGCCACTGGCGTGGTCCCGCTCGTGGGCAGCAGCTGGTGCGTCGTCCAATCCACGTTGCGCAGATAGGTGATACCCGACGGGAAGTTGGCGGTGTCGGGGTAGTTGCTGGCGGAGAAGACGCCGTAGAAGTCTTTTCCGATGGCCTGCAGCCCCATGTAGTCGCCGAGGTAGGTGCCAAACTTCGCTGCCGGACTCTCCGCGTCGGTGTTGGCGAGCACGAAGGTGTCGTGCGAGATGAAGTTGTTGGCGCTGCGCTCGAACTGGGTCAACCAGCGCTGGCTCCCCGGCGCCCCCGTCACCTGCTGGTAGCTGAAGCCGACGACGCCACGACTGTTGATCGCCAGGCCCGGATTCTTGGCGGTCGTGATGGTCCGCACGTCGGGCGACCAGTGGACGCCGTAATCGGTGGAGTAGCGCAGGTGCAGCGTGTAGGTCGTGTCGGAGGTGCCGTCGCCGAAGGCGAGATAGACCCGCCGGCTGTCGCGCGGGTCCACGGCGATCGCCAGGTCGGAGCCGAAGCGGTCGTTGCCGAAGTTCGCATCCTCGCTGAAGACGATGTCGATCGGGGTGCCGATGGCGACGCGCGATCCCACCAGGCCATCCACCGGATCGTGCAGATCGTGGAAGGCGGGCGAGCCACCGCCCCAGGTGTCGTCGCGCACGACGACCACATCTACCGCTCGCAGACCCGCTGGCGTCGTGCCGGTCTGACTGAGATAGGCCGCGTAGACGTGGCCGTCGGTGTGGATGGCCGTGCGGGTGGATGGAAAGTCCCAGATGTGGGTCCGCGTATCCAGCGCGTCGGACGAGAAGCCCGCTGGCGCGGGCGCTGTGCGGGCGTTCAACGACTCGACGAGCGTCGAGCTGGAGCTGCTCGCGTTTTCCCCGACGAAGACCCGATCCTTGCCGAGGTCGGGGCTCCAGATCGGCACCAGCACGGTGGATGCCTGCACGTACGGCTGGTCGCCATCTATGGCAAGCAGCGACGTCATCGGGGTGGTGGCGTTGGGCGTCCGCAGCACCTCGACCTGGAAGGTGGCGATCGAGATGATGCCGCCGTAGAGCGACTCGGAGCCGTCGGCGTAGCGCACGGTCATATCGTCGGTCGGAAGGACCGCCCCAGCCTGGCTGGGGATGATGTTGCTAGTGGCCCACGTGGCGCCGCCGTCGTTGGAGTAGTAGAGCGGCGCCAGATTGCCGAGCATGGTGGTGCCGTGAGGATCGTCCAGGCTGAACGCCGTGATGGCGATTTCGCGCGGATTGTTCGGGTTGACCGCGATGTTCGGCTCGCAATCCTGGAACGTTTCGTCGCTTCTGGTCGCCGGCACGATGTTGACGACGCTGATCATCGCGCTGTCCTCCTCCCTGCCACGGCCGCCGCCGGCACGCTCTGCGTCGGGATGCCCGCCTTCAGCAGTCGCCGCACGCGGTCGAGCTGATCGAGCGGCTGATAGTCCAGGGGATTGGTGGCGGTGAGGCCGCCGACCTTGAACGGCTCGGAGACGGTCGCCATCTGATCGCTATGCAGCAGGTAGATGCCTTCCTGCTTGGGTGGGAACTTGGGCGTAGCGAACCAGCGGCGGTCGCCGCTGCTGGCGTAGACTACCGTGACGGTGGGAGCGTCAAGTTTGCCCTTCTCCACCGACCTGACGGCGACGACGGCGGCGCGCCAGAGGGGATCGTGGAAGGAGATCGCGCGCCCGGAGCCATGCTCGAAGGGCATGGCGGAAGCGGTCACGGTGCCGACGATCACCAGGGACGCGCTGACGAGCACCTGCTGCAAGCGGAGATCGGCGAGCGCCTGGCGCGCGTTGACCAGCTCGCGGCGCAGCGCGGCCAGATCGGTGTCGGCCGGAAGGCGCCCGGACTCCACCACGGCGATGTTCTCGGCGAAGATCCACGGGTTCGCGAAGAACACCGCGGCGCCGCCGGTGGGCAAGGGTTCGCGCAGTTGAATCGTGATCTGCTTGCCGTGATAGGTCGTGAGGGTGGGAATGGCCTCCAGCACGTCGTCAACGCGCACGACGGCTGCATTCTGACTGGCGGGCACGATTGCCACGTTAGAGGCCCCGTCGCGCACAATCGTGCCCTTGAAGACGTAGGCCGACTGACTGACGAGCTGCCCGACGGCGGGCATGACGGCGGCCGCCACGGGCGCCGGCTGCCTGGATTGGCTCATAGATATCCTCCTCCTCCTGTCTGCGGGCAAGTGCTGCTGCGCGCTTCAACGCTGGGAGGAGATTGCATACTGCGCCTAGGGCGCCCCTACACACCCATCCTCTACGTACACATCCCCGATGCCGCACGGCCACACTTTTGCGCGTCAGTCGTGCACTTCAGTCTTGCTCTTCGGTAGTCTGTGGCGCGGTGTCCTCGCGTATCCCGAGCGCATCCCGAGCGCATCCCGAGCGCATCGTGTTGGTTATGGCGTTGGTGTGCGGTAGCGGCGGATCGAGCGACGCGAGCACTCGACACGGCGGCGGCTGCCGTCCGATTTCAGCCGGAGGGGAGATCCTCCGCTACGAGGGACATCTCCAATATGGAGTGAGCGACGTACCGTGACAAAAGGGGGGAAGTTGAATACAAACGCGAGACGTCGTGACGTCTCGCTCTACGCGGACGGCCTCAAGCATTCCTCGCCCACGCGGATGGCGCAGCAACACGCTACACTAGCTTTACCACTAAAGCCCGTTGTCTGTCAAGTGGAACCCGCGTTCTCATTCGTCACTCGCTGTCCGAGGAGTCGCCACACGGTCCGCGAGCGACCGCGCCGTCTGGTCGCGGCAGGTTGACCACCGCGGAGCGAGATGCTACGATCCTGCCGCGATGTCCAGCGTGCAGGGGGCTACAGGCTATGGCAAGCGTCGAGATGGCAAGTACCACGGCGTTCAACGCGACGGCGACGGCGACCGCACGGCGCCTCGGCTCGCGGATCGGGCGGGCACTGTGGGCGGAGCGCATCACGCTGGCGGTCGCGGCGCTGGCGCTGGCGCTGCGCCTGTGGGGCATCAACTTCGGGTTGCCCTACGCCGTCCATCCCGACGAGCCGGTGGTCAACGGCACCGTGCTGCACATGATGCGTGTGCCCACCGCCAACCCCGACACCTTTATCTACCCCTCGGCGCTGTACTACTACCTGGCCCTCATCGGCGTGCTCTACCAAGGTGTAACTGGCCACCTAATTGGCTCGCCGCCGGGCACCACCGGGCTGGGTCTGTACCCCAACCCCGACGCGATCTTGTGGATGCGCGTGGGCGTGGCGCTGCTGGGGGTCGCGGCGGTCGCCGTAGTCTACCGCACGGCGCGCGCGCTGGTTGGTCCCTGGCCGGCGCTTGGCGGCGCGCTGCTGCTGGCCTTCTCGCCGCTGCACATCATCCAGTCGCAGATCGCCACCACCGACGGCGTCTCGGCGACCGGCATCACACTGCTTGCCGCCTGCTGTGTGCTGGCTGTGCAGACGGAGTCGCGGCGCGCCTTCTGGTTCGCGGGCATCGCGCTGGGCCTGGCCGCCGGCATCAAGTATAACGTCGCGGCCGGTGGCGTGATGCTCGCCGCGGCGTTGGGCATCGTGCTGTGGCGCGAGCACCGCCGCCGGCCAGAGGCGGGCTGGGGCGTGCTGCGCGACTCGCGGCTGCTGGCGCTGCTGATCGCGCCGCTGGCCTTTCTGGTGACCACGCCGGCCGCGCTGGCGACGCCGGGCCAGTTCCTTAACGATGTCGGGGGTGTCTTCCTGCACTATGACGTGCGGGGCCATCCCGGAGTGGCCGGTTCGTCGCTGGTCTACACCCTCGACGAGTTGTTCAGGGGCAACGAGACGGTACTCAGCGTACTGGCCTGCATCGGGCTGGCCTACGCTCTCTGGCGCCGCCATACCGCAACGCTGGTCGTCACCGCTGGCCTGCTCGCCTACTTCGTCCTCGTCGCCGCGCCCAAGGTCCACTTCGAGCGCAACCTCGTGCCGCTCATCCCACTGCTGGCGATTCTCGCCGCCGAAGGCATCGCGGCGCTGGCGATCGTGCTGGCGTGGGCGAGCCGGTTGGTGACGCGATGGATACAGCCGGAGCGCGCGGCGGCCCTCGTGCGCAGCCGCTGGCTGCATGGCGGATTGCTGGCCGCGGTGCTGCTCATCGCCGCGCTGCCGACGCTCACGCGCACCATCCAACAGGACTCCATCCGCTCGTCGCCCGACGTGCAGGCGACAGCGAGCGGATGGATCGACAGCCACTTGCCGAAGGGGACGCGCATCGCCTACGAGTCGTATTCCGTGACGCTCAACCCTGGCCGCTTCCACCTGGTCTACCTGCGCGACGGACTCTACACGCAGCCGCTGGCCTGGTACAACGAGCAGCACATCCAGTACGTCGTGGCCAGCCAGATGTACTATTACCGCTTCTTCGACGCCGCACCGGCGGATTTTCCCAGCGAGCGTGCGGCCTACGCCTCGATGTTCTCCCGCTGGACCGTGGTGCGCATATGGATCGGTGACAACACCGACGGCGGCACCCCCGGCGGCAAGATCGTGCTGCTGCGTGTCACCCCGCCAGGCACGATGGCCCCGCACCCCGTCTCGCCGTATCCATGAGAGTGCGCGGGTCGCCGCGTAGCTCGGTGGATGAGCGCCCCTTGCGGGTGGGAGTAACCCTCACTCAACCGGCAATGGCGGCCCAAGCAGCTCCATCCCGTAGGCGCGCCACAGCTCTGGATCCCGCGGCGGCATCGCATCAACTCTCGTCACCTCCCGGAAGAACGCCTCCATGTTGCCGGCCGGTTGGAATGCGACCAGGATCCGGCCGCGAGGCGCATCGCCAACGTACGCCCAGACGTGGGGCAACTTGCGCGGCGCAAGCAGCGAATTGCCGGGATTGAGTCTGAACCGTTCTTGCCCGACCTCGAAGAGGAATTCGCCTTCGAGCACGTAGAACCACTCCTCTTGGTCGTGATGCAGGTGTCGCGCCGGACCGCCCTTGGCATGGAAGGTGTTCTCGAGCACGAAGAGTCCGCTGCCATCCTGTGAGGACATCTTGAAATCAATGGCGCTCACGCCGAGTCCGCGGTGCTCGCCGAATCGGTCTGCGCCCGCCGCGACCCACAGAGCGGAGTTGCCAACTGGCGATTGCCAGGGTTCGTTCATGGAAGCTTCCTCAGGTGGTCTCGTTAGTCTACAAGCGAGCGGGTGAGGTAGACGACAGTCACGAAGGTCTGGAAAATGTCGAGCGGTCGATCGCTCGCGTAGCGCACCGTACGCGGCCGGCCGGAGACGACCTCGACGCCGCGCACCCAGGCGGCCATCTCGGCCATATCGGCGGTCAGGAACGTGACCTCCAGCTCCGTTGGCGTCGGGAAGCTCGGCGCGGAGGACGGGCGCGCGCTGGTGAGCGCGGCGTGCGCGCCCTCCTCGATGCGCCCTCGCGCGACGCTAGGATGCAGGCTCTCGGCGGCGGTGCGCGAGATCGAGCGCTTGACCACCACTGTATGCGGCGCGGGCGCGATCGCGGCGGATTCCTCGGCCGTCACCTGGTCGCCGGTGACGAGCGCGATCGGCACGCCGTAGTGCGCGGCGACGAGCGCGTTGAGCGCCGACTCGCCGACCACCGCGCCGTTGAGCCGCGCCTCCCAGATCGCGCGTGGGTTATAGCTGTGGCTCAGGATCGCGTGACTGGCGCCGACCGAGCCGTGGTAGCCGAGGAAGAAGATCGCGTCGAAGGAGCTATCCAGCCCCTCCATCATGTAGAGCGGCTTGTGCTTGCCGCTGATCAGGCTCGCGTCGTCGGTAATCTCGTCGGGAGGCAGGTTGCGCATCACGCTGTGCGAGTCGTTGACCACGAACTCGGTCGCCCCGGCGCGCCTGGCGCCAGCGATAGCGGCGTTCAGCTCGCCCAGCAGCAGACGGCGGCCCATGTCGTAGTCGTGGCTGCCGACCATGATCTGGTCCCAGTCCACGATCCCCGCCACGCCCTCGAAATCCGTCGAGATGTAGACCTTCATCGCTGCGTAACCTCCCACTTGGAGCCAGAGGATGAATTCGAGTTCCGCTACCGCGCGAGGACCGGCGGATGTATGCGCGCCTATGAGCCTCCGGCCACAACGGCCGCCCGCGCGGCCTGGGAGATCGGTCCCGCCGCATCTGCTATCATCGTCAGTCCTCGCGCTCCGCCCGGCCGATGGGGCGCCCCTGCTCGTCGCGCGGCAGCTTGTTCTTGCCGGGATGGTTGCGATAGCGCAGGCGCTCGACGGGACGGCCGCCGATCAGGTGCTCGCGCACGATCTCGTCTACGTCGTCGGGCCGCACGCGCCAGTACCAGACCGCCTCAGGATACACCACCACCATCGGCCCGTGGCCGCATTGGTCCAGGCAGCCGCTGTGGTTGACGCGCACGTGCCGGCCCAGCCCGTACTGCTTGACGAGCGCCTTGAAGCGCGCATGCACACCCAGCCCGTCGCCGTCCACGCAGGGGCACCAGTCGCCGCTGGTGCAGACGAAGACGTGCCGCTCCCAGATGCGATCGGCGATCTCGGTGGCATCTCGCGTAGGCTGGCTCGTGGGGTCGGCGCTCGGCACGCGGTCAGCTCCTTGATGTGGTGCTCGCTGCGATCGCTTCGATGCGCAGCCGCGCCCTCGAGGCGCTACGTCCCATCGTACCCCATGAGTTCCCACTACGTCATGCCACGATCCCGCGCGCCGGATCGGACGCGACATGCCGCGCCCCTACGCCGCCAGCCGGTGGGCAAGGGAGAGCTTGCTCTGCTGCCCCCGCGCCGCGGCGAGCGTCCACCGGACGTCCCTACGCATCGGGGATTGTCGCGGTGGGCGTCCACCAGACTCTCCGGCACAATCGCGGCGGGTCGTCCCGAATGGCGGCGGGCGTCCACCGGACGCCCCTACGACCCTTCTCTGCGACCTCCGTGACCCTCTGCGACCTCCGCGTTCTGCGTTCCCGCTCCCTCTGCCATCCTCTCGCCTCCGCGTCCTGTAGTGGCGAGGCCCGCCTCGCCTCTGCGTTCGGCCGGCGCTGGCCTCCTCGGCAGCATTGCGGCTGTCACGATGCCGGCGGCCAGCGTGCCCACTCCGGCGACGACGAAGACCACACGCGCCGAGGTGAGCGCCAGCAGCGCGCCGCCCGCCGGATAGGTGATCAGCAGCGCGGCGTAGGGCACCGCGTAGGCAACGCCGAAGATGCGCCCCAGCAGCTCGCGCGCGATGCCGGCCTGCAGCAGCGTGTCGGTGGCGACGTTCTCGAAGCCGTTTCCGATGCCGACGACGCCCTGCAGCGCGACCGCCGCGCCCAGCGATGGCGCCAGCCCGCAAAGCGCCGTGCCAAGCCCCATGATGGCGATGCCGGCCAGCAGTATCGGCGCGGGAGACATCCTGGCTTTCAGGCGCAGCAGCACCAGCGGCGCCACGACCATCCCCAGGCCGTAGCCGGTCAGCGCCAGTCCGAAGCCCGCGGGACCGCCGGCCAGCGTGCGCTCGGCCAGAAAGACTAGCCCGACATTATCCAGCGCGACGAAGATCGTAACGAGGAAGAGCGCCAGGGTCACGGCGCGCGCGATCGGATGCCGCAGCAGGTAGCGCAGCCCGTCGCGCAGCGAGATCGCGATACCGGCTGGTTTTGGTCCCCGCGCATCGGGCGTGGGCGCCAACGGCGGCAGGCGACTCAGCAGCAGGGTCGAAAGCGCGAAGCTGAGCGCGTCGAGCAGCAGCACCAGCGGCAGCCCGAACGCCGCCGCCAGCAGCAGTCCCGCGATGGCTGGACCCGCGACGCGGCTGACGTTGGCACCGAGCCGCAGCAAGGCATTCGCGTTGCCGAGCTGCTCCGCGGGGACCAGTGCCGGCAGCGCGCTCTTGCCCGCGGGGCTGAAGATCGTCGCCAGCAGTGTCATGCCGGCCACCAGCGCCAGCGTGACAGCGAAGGACGGCCCGGTGAGAGCGATGGCCGCGACGAGCAGTCCCTGCCCCAGCTCGCAGGCCAGCATCAGGCGGCGCAATCCGGTGCGATCGGCGACGATGCCAGCGAGCGGACCGAGCAGCCACGGCACCGTCTGCGCCAGCAGCAGCAGGCTCACCGCCATCGCCGCGTTGGGTTGACGCGCGGCGAGCACAACCAGCGCCACCTGCGCCAGCACGTCGCCTGAGAACGAGATCGTCCGCGCCCACCACAGCACCGCGAAACGGCCGCCAAGGCGCCTCTGATCCTTCCGAGCCACCACCCCCATGCGGCCATGACCCTTCCATGATCCTCCGCGCCGCGCTCGGCAGGAGAGGTACATTCGCGCCATGGAGCGTAAGCGTCGGGGCTGAACGGCCGGCACGGGCAAACGACCAGATTGTGCGCTGGCCGAAGGGACAGCGGGTGATGAAAGCGGCGCCGCGCCGCGAGCGAGTGCCACTCTGCTGCGTCACGGCCACGCGGCACGGTATAATCAGGGCGTGCGCCCCGCGCGCCGCTCGGATCTATGCGATCATCCACTCGACAATATTTGAGACCGCGCATTCGCGCCATCGAGGCAGCATGCAAGTCCTTCCCCTGGCCCTCTTCCTGGTGATGCTCGAGCTGACCGTTGGCTCGTTCGTCAGTCTCAATCTGCTGGACCTGCGCGGCGACACCAGCCGCGGTTTCGTTGTCTTCCAGGGCGTGCTCTATCTCGTCTTTGGTGGGCTGACGCTGCTGGCGCTCGCCAACTTTGGCACGCTCGCCCGTCCCGGTGATTTCGGCCTCGACGCCACCTGGATTGCGCGCCAGGGGCCGATCACCGTCGCCTTCGCGCTGCTGATGATCCCCTGGAACGTGCTGCTGTGGCGCGACCGCCCTCCCGATGGTGCCAAGCCAGCGAAGAAGGGCACGCGTGTCTCGATCGCCGAGCGCTGGCGCACCGCATCAACTGCCCGCAAGGTACGCTTCGCCATCGGCGGCGCCGGCTCGCTGGTGGGGATCGTCGCGCTCTTCGTCGTCGGGATGGGCTACCGCTCGCTGGCGGCCAGCCGGCTGGATGGCACGTTCGTCGTGATCGCGTTCCTGGCGGGGGGCATCGCGCTCGGCGGTGTGATGACGGCGATGCTGCTGGGCCACTGGTATCTGAACACCCCCACCGCCTCGGGCAAGCCGCTGGAGTTCACCACAGCGCTGCTGCTGGGCGCGCTGGCGGTGGAGCTGTTGGCCTCGCTGCTGATCGGCCCCGCCACCGTACATACGCACCTGCAAACGACCGCCGTCGCCCCCGGCACGACGATCACCACCGGCAGCAACGGCATCACCATCGCCACGGCCACGCCGCGGCCCACCACCACCGCCGCCGGCCCACAGCAGAACAACGGCCAGCAGGTCGCGCCGCAGGCGGCAGCCCGCCAGGCGCCGATCGGCCTGGGCGCGATGACCTGGCTGCAGTTCATCATGGGCCTGCTCTCGCCGCTGTTTTTGGGTGCCGTCGCGCTCTACCTGACACGTGGGCGGTCGTTCCAGTCGGCGACGGGCATGCTCTACCTGTGCGTGTCCTTCGTCTTCATCGGCGAGATTCTCGGTCGCGGGCTGCTCCTGTGGCCGGTGTTCAACTAGCAGCCATAACGCCCCCTCCCACGATGCGAGAGGGGGCCATGGGCGAAGGGTTGCCAGGTGGCCGTTATGGCACGATATTCTGGTTCAGCCGGAACAGGTTGCCCGGATCGTATTTGCGCTTGAGCGCCACCAGCCGCTCGTAGGTCTGTGGTGGGTAGGCGGTGTGAATCTGCGCGTCGCCCGCATCCGGTAGCGCGTTGACATAGGTGCCGCCAGCGGCGAAAGGTTGGAGTGCCTCGCTCACGCCGCGCGTCCACGCGATGCCCTGGTCGTCAAGCTGCTGCGACAGCCAGCCGCCGATGATCCAGGCAAAGTAGGGCTTGCCCCGATGCGCGGCGGCGGTCGCAGCGGGTGCGATCCGGTCGAGCGCACCGCCCAGGCGCCCGACGACGACCACCGTCTGCGGTCCCGGCGCCTGTAAGAAGTGGTCGGCGATTAGCGCCATGGCGTCGTCTTCGAGATCGCGCAGGTACTCGTACCGGCTCCAGATGTGCATGTCGCGCGGCAGTACCGCGTCGAGTGACTGTTGCAGCGCGACGTACGGGATCGGCGCCACGGCATCGGCGATCGGGTGGCCGACCGCCCGCAGCGGCGCGAGCACCCGCTCGCCCTGCTCTACCGGCCCGACGTAGAGCGGCACCACGAACAGCAGCTTCTGACCGTGCAGCGGCTCGGGGAAAGGCTCGACCGGCGGCACGGTAAGGAACGCGGTCATGACCATTAGCGCATCGGGTGCGGCGCGCATGAACTCGCGCTGGAACGCCGCCACCTCGCGCACCTGATCCAGCGGGTAGATGATCGGACCCGCCAGCACGGTGGGGCCGACCGGGTGCAGACGGTACTCGAAGGCCGTCACGACGCCGTAGTTGCCACCACCACCGCGCAGGCCCCAGAACAGATCGGCGTTCTCCTGCTCAGTCGCGCGCACGCGGCTCCCATCCGCCAGCACGACCTCCGCCGCGAGCAGATTGTCGCAGGCGTAGCCGAAGGCGCGCACCAGCCAACCCTCTCCGCCGCCGAGCGTCAGCCCGGCGATGCCGGTATCAGAGTTGGTGCCTCCGGTCGTGGCCAGCCCGTGCTGCTGGGTGGCCGCGTCCAGCTCGCCCCACTTCACGCCGCCCTCGGCGCGCGCCGTCCGCGCCGCCGGATCGACGCTGATCGCCTTCATCGGCGAGAGATCGATTACCAGGCCGCCGTCACAGGTCGAGTGCCCCGGGATTGAGTGGCCCCCGCCCCGGATGGAGAGCAGCACCCCATGGTCGCGCGCGAAGTTGACCGCCGCGGCGACGTCGTCCGCATCCGAGCACTGCGCGATGGCCGCCGGGCGCTTGTCGGCCATCCCATTCCAGGTGTGGCGCGCCTCCTCGTAGTCCGCGTCGTCCGGTTGGATCAGCCGGCCGCGGAGCTGGGCGCGCAGGTCACTCCACGAAGATGTCGCTACGGTGGTCGCGGTACGGGTGGACTGAGGATCGCTCATCGTGTCTCTCCCATGGTCCAGTTTGGACCTGGAACCGGCAGACATCTCAATGCGCGACAGTCTACAATCACGAGCAAGGAAACGCAATTGTCACAGCGCGAATTATCGTCAAGTGCGTTGACACCGCCCGGCAGCGCAACCGCTCGTGGGCGGCTGGTAGAATACGCGATGGGGCCTCCCAGCCCGTGGCAAGCGCCATGCGGCAGACGGCAGGTACAACCCACCAATCCTTCGCGATTCCTCACCCGCCAGACAGGTTTGGCGGCCGCGCAGAGGCGCGTCCATACTCCCGCTGGCCCCAGCCGCGGGTTCAGCCGCCGGCTCATTCGAAAGGCAGCGCACGATGGCGAACGCTCCCGCATTCGATCCCTCGATCTTCAAGGCCTACGACATCCGCGGCCAGTACCCGGATACGATTGACGAGCAGACCGCGTATCTCATCGGCCGCGCGCTGGTGCAATACCTCGGCGCCGAGCAGGTGGCAATTGGGCGCGACATGCGCATCTCGGGGCCGGCGCTGGCACGCGGGCTGATGCGCGGCATCACCGAGCAGGGCGCCGACGCCATTGACCTCGGTCTGACCACCACCGACGAGCTGTATTTCGCCGTCGGCCGCTTCGCTTACCCCGCGGGCGTGATGATCACCGCCTCGCACAATCCCGCGCAGGATAATGGCTTCAAGCTGTGCCGCGCGGACGCCGTCCCCATCAGCTCCGAGACCGGCGGTTTCGCGATCCGCGATCTGGCGCTCGCCGGCAAGTTCGCGCAGCCCAGCAAGCATGGCCGCATCGTGCAGCGCGATGTGACCGACGACTACGTGCACCACGTGCTCTCGTTCATTGACCTGGCGCACATCAAGCCGCTCAAGATCGCGGTGGACGCCGGCAACGGCATGGCGGGCATGATCGTGCCCAAGGTCTTCGCGCACCTGCCCTGCGAGCTGCTCCCGCTCTACTTCGAGCTGGACGGCACCTTCCCCAATCACCCGGCCAGTCCCATCGAGCCAGAGAACACCGCCGAGCTGCGCAAGACGGTGGTGGAGAAGCACTGCGACCTAGGCATTGCCTTCGACGGCGACGCGGACCGTATGTTCCTGGTGACCGAGAAGGGCGATCTGGTCGGCGGCGACATGGTGACGGCGCTGGTGGCGCAGAGCTTGCTCAAGCGCTATCCCGGCAGCACGATCCTTTACAACGCGATCTCCTCGCGCGGCGTGCCGGAGGTGATCCTCGCCAACGGTGGCAAGGGCATCCGCACGCGCGTGGGCCACTCGTTCATCAAGGCGCAGATGCGCGAGCACAACGCGGTCTTCGGCGGCGAGCACTCCGGCCACTTCTACTTCCGCGACAACTGGTACGCTGATTCTGGGCTGATCGCGGCGCTGATTGCCATCGAGCTGATCAGCGTCAGCGGCGCGTCGCTCTCCGAGCTGTTGCGGCGGATTGACAAGCGCTTCCGCAGCGGCGAGATCAACTCGGTGGTCCATGACCAGCAGCGTAAGCTCGACGAGTTGATCGCCCACTACGCGGCGCAGGGGGCGGAGATCGACAAGCTCGACGGCATCAGCATCGCCTTCCCGACGTGGTGGGCCAACATCCGCCCCTCCAACACCGAGCCATATCTACGGCTGAACGTGGAGGCCGACACGAAGGAGGAGATGGAGCGCAAGCGCGACGAGCTGCTAGCGCTGATCCGCCAGCCCTAGTCGGCTCCGCCCCCAGTCCGCGCCGGCGGACTTCGTGGCCGCCAGGCCCCATAGGCGCGGTTTCAACCGCTGGCTGAGTCTGGCCCTAACCTTTGGCGCGAAAATGGCGTACACTGTGGGAAGGGGTGGGCCGGCCCGCCCCACCAGTCGTTCCCGTTCACCCAACCGTTCCAAGCCGTCGCAAGCCGTTTCAACCGTCCGACCCCATCAGCCCGTTTTCGAGGAGGCAGCGCAGTGGGCGTCCTCTCCCGCTTCACCAACTACATCAAGACCGTGATGAGCAGCTTCCTGGACCGCGCGGAAGACCCCGGTCAGGCGCTCGACTATTCGTACGAGAAGCAGATGGAGCAGCTTCAGAAGCTGCGCCAGAGCCTCGCCGACGTCGCCATGAACAAGAACTACCTCAAGCTGCAAGAGGCGAAGTCGCAGGCCGACGTGCAGAAGTACGACGAGCAGGCGCGCAACGCGCTCAAGCTGGGCCGCGAAGATCTGGCCCGTGCCGCGCTGGAACGCAAGCAGCTCGTGCAGACGCAGCTTGGCAGCTTCGATCAGCAGCTCGAGCAGCTCCAGGCGCAGCAAGAGAAATTCGACGACCTCCAGCGCCGCCTCGAGGCGCGCATCTCCGCCTTCCGCACGCAGAAGGAGATGGTGAAGGCGCAGTACGGCGCGGCCCAGGCGCAGGTCAAGATTCAGGAAGCGGCGACGGGCATCTCGGAGGAGATGTCGGACGTCAACCTTGCCGTGCAGCGCGCGCAGGATAAGGTGCTCAAGATGCAGGCGCGCGCCAACGCGCTCGACGAGCTGACCGCCAGCGGCTCACTGCCCGAGATCGGCGCGCCGGCCGGTAGCGATCAGATCGACCAGCAGCTTGCCGCGCTCTCCAATCAGTCCGAGGTGGACCGCCAGCTCGCGGCGATGAAGGCGCAGATGCAGCTCCCCGAGCCAGAGGCGCAGCAGCAGGGCCAGCTCCCGCCCGCGTCGTCGTCCTCGCCGCAGAGTTAGAGGAGGTCGCCCGTGATCGTGCGCATCATGGCCGACAACCAGTATCGCCTGGACGACGGCCTGCTGCCAGAGGTGCAGCGCCTGGACGATGCCCTCGACGCGGCGCTGGCTGGCGGCGACGACGCGAGCTTTGCCACCGCGCTCAGTCAGATCGTGGCCTACGTCCGCGCGCATGGCCAGCTCGTGCCCGACACCGAGGTGGTGACGTCGGACCTGATCGTCCCGGCGGACGACATGACCCGCGACGAGGCGAAGGCGCTGCTGCACCCAGTGCAAGCGCCGCCCGCCCAGGCGCCGGGTGAGTAGCCGGCATCCATACCCGTGTGTGTAGTCTGTAAATGTCCCGCCCCGTGTACCTGTCGGCGGCGGGACTATCTCTGTAACCCGCGGATCGCGGATAATGCGCGTGACCGGCGGCGGATCCGATGGCCAGCGCGGACGCCGCATGATGGCATGGCGGGAGGACCTGGTGGGCGAGTCCGAGACATACATCCATCCGACGGCGCAGGTGGATCCCGATGCACAGATTGGCGCCGGCACGCGCGTGTGGGCGCTGACGCAGATCCGCGAAGACGTGCAAATCGGGACCGACTGCAATATCGGCCGCAACGTCTATATCGAGAACGGTGTGGTGCTGGGCAACCGCTGCAAGGTGCAGAACAACTCGCTGCTCTACGAGGGGCTGACCGTCGAGGATGGTGTCTTCATCGGCCCCAACGTCGTCTTCACCAACGACCTGCTGCCGCGCGCGATCACGCCGGAGGGCGTGCTCAAAACCCACGACGACTGGACCTCAGGGCACATCCACGTCAAATACGGCGCCGCCATTGGGGCGCGCACGGTGGTCGTCACCAACGTGACTATCGGGCGCTTCGCCATGGTGGGTGCCGGATCGGTGGTGACGCGCGACGTGCCGCCGCACGCGCTGGTCTTCGGCAACCCCGCGCGCCTGCACGGCTACGTGTGTAGCTGCGGCCAGCGGCTCGAGATCGTGCGCGAGACGGGCACGGGCGTCGAGATTGAGGGCCGCTGCCCCGCGTGCGAGCGCGAGTGGACACTGACCGCGGAGCAATAGTCGGGCATCAGGCACGTGCATCAGGGCCATCTGGTTGCACGCGGACGCCGGCAGATACGGGAGGGCAGGATGACGGAACCGCAGCGAGCGGGGCAGCAGCGACAGCGGCGGCGCCAGACGGTGCCACCAATCGGCGAGCGGCTGCGCGACAAGCGTGTCGTCACCATCGGCGGCGGCACTGGTCCATTCGCCCTGCTCTCGCAGTTGAAGCACCATCCGTGCGCCGTCACCGCGATCGTCTCGATGGCCGACAGCGGCGGCAGCTCGCGCCGCCTGATGGACGAGTTCGGCCAGCTCCCGCTGGGCGATCTGCGCCAGGCGCTGGTCGCCCTCTCGCGCAAGGGACGGCTCTGGCGCGACCTCTTTGCGTTTCGGTTTCGCGAGACAGTGATTGAGGTGGATGGCGATGGTGCCGAGCCGGGGGCAGACACGGGCGCGAGCGTGGCCGTCAACGGGGGTGTCGGCGGCCACAGCCTGGGCAATCTGATGATCGCGGCGCTGCAAAACCTCGACGACGGCAACCTGCTGTGGGCGATCCAGGACGCGCAAGAAATCCTCGATACCGCCGGCTCTGTGTTGCCCGTCACGCTCGATCACGCCACGCTGGTGGCCGAGCTGGACGACGGCACGCAGGTGCGCACCGAGAGCGAGATCGACACCCGCGGCGAGAAGCACCCAGAGGATATGCGGCGCATCAAGCGCATCCTGCTCGAAAAGGAAACGTCCCCCTGCGGCGAGGCGATCCGTGCCATCCGCCGCGCCGATATGATCATTCTTGGCCCCGGCGACCTGTATACCAGCGTGCTGCCAAGCCTGCTGGTGCAGGGCGTGGCCGAGGCGGTGCGCGCCTCGGAGGCGCAAAAGGTTTACGTCTGCAACCTGATGACCAAGCACGGCGAGACCGACGGCTTCCGCGCCTCCGACTTCGTGGCCGAGGTTCATCGCTATCTTGGCGGCCGCGTAGACCGCGCGATCCTGCACGACGGCACCTTCCCCGACGACCTGCGCGAGAATTACGCCGCGCAGCACCAACATCCCGTCGAGCCTGACGTGGAGGCGGTCGAGCAGCTTGTGCCCGACGTGGCCGTGGATCGCCTGCTCGCGGTCCACGCCGGCCACCTGGTGCGCCACGATGCCGAGCGCCTGTTGCGCGCGGTGCTCGCCCCGGCGCTCGCGCTCTAAATGGATGCCGCTATGTCTAGTGAAGACCGCCGCGACGACCTGAATGCCCTCAAGCAGCGAGCGTTATGGGCGCTGGAGCATGCGGCCGAGCGCGATCCAGCCATCCCTGCAGACGCCAACCCACCGAGCGCTCGTCTGTGGCAGTATCCTTCGTTCGGCAGCTACGTCTCGTGGACGCTATTCGCGCCCAAATTCAAAGGCGACGCGGGCCGGTGCATGGTCCGGCGGGTGATCTGGGACCAGATGCACGACCTGGCACGATTCGCGGACCCGTTGGAGGGGATCAGGCAAGGCTTCCGCGCCCCACCTACCATCCTCGTCGCTGACGCGCGCGTCTCAATAGCGCGATTCGAGCACGTCGCGGAGCGGTTTGCCCTCTGTCCGATCCCGGTGCTGGGCATCGAAGCGCCATTTGGACTGGACGGGGACAGCTATGGCTTGGAGACGTTCGATCTCTTCCTGCGCATCCGACTCGAATGGTGGGATGAAGGCCCCAGAACGTGGGGGCGGTTCGTCGCTACGCTCGCCGACTTCCGCCAAGAGCTCGACGCAATCTTCGCCTAGCTCCCTCTCGACTCCACATCCCAGCAACTCTCGCGCCTCCACGCACGTACTTCCGCTTCTGCATCCCTGCCGGGGAATCGTGCCCTTGAGCCGAGTACTAGCCTGCCAGTCCCGCCCGCTTGCCGCGGGCTGCACAGGACGGTACAGTTGGCAATAGAACGCGCGTTCACAACAATTCCAGACCAGGCGACTGATGCCCCATCGCGGGAAAAGAGGGAGGTGCGCGTGGATCAAACCATCGTGGAGGCGAGTGTCACCGTGCTGCTGCCGGGCGAGCTGCATAGCCGCGCCGGCGGGCGACAATCCGTGCGCGTGGAGGGTGCGACACTGCGCGCGGTGATCGAGGCACTGGAGCGGGACTACCCCGGCCTGCGCTTCAACCTGTGCTACGAGACTGGCGTGCTGCGGCCGTTCGTCAACATCTTCGTCAACGGCGCCAACGTGCGCTACGCCCAGGGACTCGACACGCCGATTCCCGCGGACGCCATGATCCACATCATGCCCTCCGTCGCCGGCGGGTAATCGCCGTCGTGGGCGCCCGCGGAACGCGCCGCTTGGCGTGCACTGGACGGCGAATCTCGCATCACAACGCCGCGGCGGATCGCTGTCGGAAGCCTGCTCAGCCCATCCAGCCAACCACAAACAACAGGAGTAACCCGAGTTGAACCTGGAAACCTTGGATTTGCCGAGCGTCAAACACTTCGCCGCGGAGTTCGATCAGCTCTTCGAGCGCTGTGACGCCGCGGCGATGGCCGCGTTCTTCACAGACGACGCGCAGATCATGGCGCCGGATGCTGAGCCGGCATGCGGACGAGAGGCGATTGAGGGATTCTGGCGGGCAGTGAGCGTGGCGGCGCGCGATGCGGGCATGAAACGGACAGTCACCGTACAGCAGAGTGAGACTGTTGGGAACCTCGGCTACGTATTGACCACCTCCACGCTGGAGATTCCCTCGGACGGCCAGACGGTCACGCGGACATTCAACCACCTTACTGTGTGGAAGGCCGCCGACGGGATCTGGCGCGTGGTCGCCGAGGCTGCGGCCCCCACCCCTTCAGCGCCGGCTACGCCGGCCTAACTACCACGAGGCGAGTGTGCAGTCCCCCTCTCCACGGGGAGAGGGGCTGGGGGTGAGGACCCCCACCGTTCGGGAGGAAAGTATTATGTCTGCTCGCGACCCCTACGCCCCCGGAACCGTCGTCCTGCTCGCCGGCACCAAGCGCGGGCTGTTCGTGCTGCATTCGCAAGACCGGAAGTCCTGGACCTGTGAGCCGGCGCTGCTGCGCGGCAATCGCATCTACAACGCCACACTCGACCAGCGCGGCGGCCGGCGCAGGCTCTTCGCCGCCGACAACGGCGCCTTCTTTGGCGCCTTCCTGCGCTACAGCGACGACTTCGGCCAGACCTGGCACGAGCCGGAGCGCGGCATCCAGTTCCCTGAAGACAGCGGCGACAAGCTCAACAACATCTGGGTGATCGAGCCGGGGCGCCGCGACGACCCCGATACGCTCTATGTGGGCGTGGACCCCGCGAGCCTCTTCGAGAGCCACGACGGCGGTGTGACCTGGGAGCTGAACGCCGCGTTGGCCGCGCACCCCACCCGCCCCACCTGGAACCCCGGCGCGGGCGGCCTCTGTCTGCACACCATTGTCCCCGACTACAGCAACTCTGAGCGCATGTGGCTGGGCATCTCCGCCGTAGGTTGCCTGCGCAGCGACGACGCCGGCCGCTCGTGGGGCTTTTTCAACCGCGGCACACGCGCCGGCTTCCAGCCCGACATCTACCCCGAATACGGCCAGTGCCTGCACCGCATGGTGCAGCACCCCACCCAGCCCAATACCCTCTATCAGCAGAACCACTGCGGCATCTATCGCAGCGACGACGGCGGCGCCGAGTGGACCGACATCCAGCACGAGCTGCCCTCGGAGTTCGGCTTCCCCATCACTATCTCGCACGCCGACCCCGACACGATCTTCACCATCGTCGAGGATGGGATGGGCCGCCACAACGTCGGCGATCAGTTCACCGTCTACCGCACGCACGACGGCGGCACGCACTGGGAGCCGCTGACCGAGGGCCTGCCGGGCGGCGCGGGCGTCACGCTGGGTGTGCTGCGCCACGGTATGTGCAGCGACCCGCTCGACCCCTGCGGCGTCTACGTCGGCACCAACACCGGCCAGATCTTCGCCAGCGCCAACAGCGGCGATAGTTGGCATTGCATCGCTGACTTCCTGCCCAGCGTCCACTCCGTCACGGCGGTCGTGATCGAGTAAGGAGGCTCCTAGCCCGCTCGCGCCACCTGCGCTGCCGCCGCGCCCGCCGCCGCGTGGAGGAAGGCCAATACCTCGGCCTCTTCCGAGCGCAGGCCGGGGTGGCATGCCAGCTCGCGGGCGGGATTCGCGCCCAGCAGCGCACCGCTTTCATAGCCTTCGAGCACCGCCGGGTGGACGTACGACTTCTTGAGGATCGTCGGCGCGTTGCCCAGGTGCTCGGCGGCCTTGCTGATGGCTTCCTTCTCGTTGTGCGTGGTCGCCGTCTTCGTCTCGGCGGCGCCCTCCCTGCGGAGCTCGTGCGCCACGATCACGGTCGCTTCCCACGTGCGGAAGTCTTTCGCGGTGAAATCCTCGCCGGAGATCTCGCGCAGGTAGTCGTTGACGTCGGCTGACTCGATAGTGCGCACCTCGCCGTTCTCGTCCTTGTACTCGAACAGGTGCTGGCCCGGCAGGTCCTCCAGCTTGCGGATGATGCGCGCGACGTGGCGATCCTCGACCTCGACCTCGTGCTCCTTGCCGCTCTTGCCCTTGAATTGAAAACGGACCGTCGCGCCTTCCACGTCCGCGTGCTCGTTGTGCATCGTGGTCAGGCCGTAGGATGCGTTCTCCTTGACGTACTCCTCGTTGCCGATGCGGATTGCCGTCTCGTCCAGCAGGCGCACGATGGCCCCCAGCACCTTCTCGCGCGGCAGCCCCGTCCGCGCCAAGTCAGCCTCGATGCGCTCGCGGATATGGGGTAGCGCCTCGCCGAAGGCAATAGTGCGATGATATTTGGTCGCATCACGCACTGCGCGCCACTTCGGATGATAGCGATAGACCTTGCGACCTTTCTGGTCCTTGCCTGTTGCTTGTAGGTGCCCACGCGGATTGACGCAGATCCACACCTCGGTCCAGGCCGGAGGGATGGCCAGCGCCTTGATGCGCTCCAGCTCTTTCTCGTCGCCGATGCGCGCGCCGATGGGACTGAAGTAGACGAAGTCCTCGCCGTGCTTCTCGCGCCGGATGCCCGGTGTCTTGTCTGTTACATAGCGCAGGCCGGCCTCGCGGGCCGACTCTTCAGGTTCCTCGTGCAGCGCGACGTCGCCGTTGGATGCTGGCTGAGCCGCCTGAGCATGTGCCACCATTGCCGTGGTGCTCCTTACCAGTGCGGGGATGGCCGCGCTGGCGCGGCTTCGCTGGTGAGTTTCGGCGGGCGCCGCACGGGCGCGGAGGGGGTATCTGCCTACGGTGCCCGTGCAACCGTCGTGCCAGGAGGTATCTGCCGCGTACGCGCGTGCTCAGATCGTCGCTGATGCTCCGCGCCGCCGGATGGCTGCTGGCACGCAAGCTATGCTGTTCTGGTACAGTCTGTCTGAATGCGACATGCGCGATGGCGGCCATGCGTACCAGAGCGCCAATGAGGGATCAGCCAGACGTGGAATCGGCACAGCCAGAGGCGGCGCCACACGAGGCGGCGTCGCGACCTGAGCGCCAGCAGCTCCTCCGCCAGGCGGAGGTGGTCGTCAGCCATGTGCTGCGCTGGGGTGTGATTCTCAGCGCGGCGATCATCGCGCTGGGCGTGGCGCTCTTCTACGCGCAGTATTTCAGCGGCCACGTCTCCGCGGCCCAGGCGCAGGCGTTCCCTCACACACTGGGCGCCGAGATGGCCGCGCTGCACGCGGGCCAGGCGGTCGGGGTGATCGTGTTAGGGCTGCTGCTGCTGCTGCTGACGCCGGTGATGCGCGTGGCGGTCTCGATCGTGGTCTTCGCCATCGAGCACGACTGGCTCTACACCGTCATCACGCTGATCGTGCTCATCATCCTGTTCATCTCGTTCTTCTCCGGTCGCGGAGGTGCCTGAGCATGCTCGCCGCGCCGCCACATCTGCTCTTCTTCATCCTCGTCTTCGCCGGATCGCTCTTTGCCGGCCTCGTCGGCTCGCTCGTCGGGCTGGGCGGAGGCGTGTTCGTCGTGCCGCTGCTGACACTGGCCTTTGGGCTGCCCTTCCCCGAGGCGGCGGGCGCCTCCATCGTCTCGGTGATCGCCACCTCCAGCGGCGCCGCGGCGGCCTACGTGCGCGACCACATCACCAATCTGCGCGTCGGCATGTTTCTCGAAATCGCCACCACGATCGGCGCGATCACCGGGGCCTTCCTGGCGGTGGTGGCGCCCAAGCAGGTGCTCTTCGTTCTGTTCGGGTTTGTGCTGCTGTTCTCGGTGGCGCCGCTAATCTTCAAGCTGCACGAAGAGTTGCCCCAGGGCGTGCGCAACGACTGGTGGGCAACCAGGCTCAAGCTCGCCTCGACGTATCCCGACCAGAAGCTGGAGCGCGAGGTGTCGTATCAGGTGACGCGCGTTCCGCTGGGCTTCGGCATGATGTACATTGCCGGCGCGCTCTCGGGGCTGCTGGGCATTGGCAGCGGCACGTTCAAGGTGCTGGCGATGGACACGGCCATGCGCCTGCCGATGAAGGTCTCGACCACCACCAGCAACTTCATGATCGGCGTCACCGCCGCGGCCAGCGCGGGCATCTACTTCCAGCGCGGCGACATCGATCCCCTGGTGGCGGCGCCGGTCGCGCTGGGCGTGCTGGCAGGGGCTACCATCGGCGCGCGCACCCTCGCCAAGCTCTCGAATCAGACAGTGCGCAAGGTCTTCATCCCGCTGATCGTGCTGGTCGCGCTGCAGATGCTGCTCAAGGGCCTCAGCATCATCCCCTGAGCGCTGGTCGCCCCTCGCCCCACGCACCGCCCCGCGACGGGCGTCCACCGGACACCCCTAAGGATTCTGGCACTTCATCGCCCCGTGGGGCGAGGGGCCGGGTGAGGACCCTCTACCGGCGCCGGAGCATGAGCTGGCCGAGCATGCCGATGAAGACCGCTGCCGCGCCGCCGACCCACAGATACCAGCCGAGCGAGTAGTGCGCCAGGCTGATCGTCGAGAGGCCATGCGCCTGGACCGCCGGCAGCCCGCTGAGGAACCCCAGCCCGGCAAAGCCGGCCGCCCCCAGCAGCACCGCGAAGAGCAGCGTCGCCGCGCCCCACAGCACCGGGAAGAACAGCAGCGTGGCGCAGCCGCCAAGGCCAACCACGCCGATCACCTTATTGATAACCGTGATCACGGCGTTGAACAGGATCATCGCCAGCGAGAGCACCGCCGCCGCGCCCACGATGCCGTACGCCAGCTTGCTCGCCACGACGCCGGTATCCACGCCGGTGATGTGCTGCACCCCAGGGCTGGTGAAGCTGCTGACGAAGATTGCGTTGCCCTGCGCATCTACGCCCCACTGCCGGCTGATGGCGAAGAACATCGCCGCCAGTCCCGCGATCAAGAAGACGTGCGCGATCGGCAGGTGCGGCAGTGCGTGGCCGGCGGGGTGGCGCTCAGCGCGGCGGGCAGGCGCGGGCGCGGGACGGCGCTCCACGGCCGGCGGCGCGTAGGCGCGCTGGCCCATCGGCTCACCGTAACCAGGCGCTGGATGCGGCGAATAGGCCGGGCGCTGCTGTGGGGGCTGCGCGGGCGGCTGGTTGGGGTCGGGCCACCGCGGCGGACGGCCCTGCCCAGGCGGCGGCCCATATTGACCGGGCTGGCCGGGCTGGCCGGGCTGCTGCGAGGGATAGGTCGGGTCGTCGTAGCCTCCGTAGCCTCCCTGCCCGCCGTAACCCCCCTGGCCACCATAGCCTCCCTGGTCGCCGTAATCACCACCGCCGGGATAGGGGCGAGTCGGCTCGTAGGCCGATGGATCGCGACCGAATGGCTGCGGCTGGTAGGGGGGCTGCCGCTGGCCGGAGTAGCCGCCCTGAGGCCATGTCTGCTCTGGTTCGTCGCGCATGCTGCGCTCGCTTTCTGCTGGTTCGCCGCCGGGACGCCACATCCGGTACGCGATATGCGAAGGAAGGAGATGACACAGGTCCCGATCTCCACGTCTGGCCTGCATACTACGGTGTCGCTGTTCCCAGGTCAATGTCGCTCGTACTGAATGCCGATCCCATCGGAGACACACAAGCGCTGACGCCCGCCGCTCCGCTCCGGCTCGCGCCCGACCCTCAGAGAGCAGAGGCACCCGCGGGAAGCGTGGGTCCTCGGGCAACCAGGGGAAAGGCGCGCCGGAATCCATGAGCATCCTCGATCTCCATCTCCGACAGCGGCTCGCGAATGTGCTCCAGTGGCGCCTGGAGCGGGTAAAGGCAGGTGACGCGGCCAGCGGTCCTGATGCTGGCCCTGGCGGCGATACGCAGAGCGCCAGACCGGCGCGCACAGCGTTCGTGCTGCTAGGCGGCGGCTCGCGCGGGGCGGCCCAGGCGGGCGCGCTCACCGCGCTGCTCGATGCCGGAGTGATCCCCGATATCATCGTCGCCATCTCGGCCGGCGCCTGGAATGGCGCCTATCTGGCGGTGGACCCGACGCCCGAGCGCGCCCTCGGACTGGAGCGAGCCTGGCTCGACACGACCTCGCACGATATCGTCGGCGCGTGGCCGTGGAACCCTGCGCTCCAGGTGGTGCGGCGCCGGCTCTCACTCTATGACAGCGCCGGCATGCGGCGTGTCGCCAGTCATTACGTCGCCGGGCTTGACTTTGCCGATCTGCGCGTTCCGCTGCGCATCGTGGCAACCGACCTGATCGCCGGCCGGCCGCATATCTTCGCGGAGGGGTCGCTGCTGTCCGCGGTAATCGCCTCGTCGTCGGTGCCAGGGATCTTCCCACCGGTGGCGAGCGAGCACGAGCTGCTTGTGGATGGCGGGATGAACGAGTGGGCGGGCTGTATGGCGGCGCTCGATCTCGGCGCGACACGCATCTGCCTGCTGGCCTGTGGCAGCCAGATACCGGCGACCCGCAAGCCGCGCAGCTTTATGCAGGTCATCGAGCGCTCGATGGATGTCAGCCTGCACGACAGCTTCGACCGCACGATCTTCGCCCTGCGCGCGTCCGGCGTAGACGTGCTGCCGGTCTTCCCCACGACGCCGGAGTGCTCGTTCCTCGACTTCAATCACGCCGCCGACCTGATCGCCTGCGGTCACGCCGCCGGACTGCGCGCGCTCGCCCTGGGCTGGAATCCGCCGCGCGGCGCGTGGATTCCCGATGCCAAGCCGACTCCAGAGGCGGAAAGCGTGGCCGTGGCTGAGCAATCGGCATAGGCGAAGAGAAGACTACCGGCAGGCGGCGACGAATGCCGCGAACAGGCGCTGGCTGGTCGGGTGGTCGTCGTCCATCGCCTCGGGATGCCACTGCACCGCAATGACGAAGGGATAGTCCGGCATCTCGGCCGCCTCGACGATGCCATCCTCGGCGGTGGCGATCACCCGCACGCCCTCGCCCGGCGCCTTGACCGCCTGGTGGTGGAAACTGTTCACACCATCGGTGGTCTTGCCGGCGATCGCCGCGAAGTGGGAGTCGGGATCGATCTGGACCTCGTGCGCGACGTAATTGCGCACCTCGCCGGTGCGGTTGTGGCGCAGCGGCTTGTCGTACTGGCTGGGGATGTCCTGGTAGAGACTGCCGCCACGCGCGACTGCGAGCAGTTGGATGCCGCGGCAGATGCCCAGCACCGGCTTGCGCTGTTCCAACGCCCAGCGCGTGAAGAAGAGCTCAGTCGCGTCGCGCTCGACCTCCGGCGGCTGGCACTCCGGCAGTGGCTCCTCGCCGTACAGGCGCGGGTCCACGTCGCCGCCACCGCTCAGGAGCAGGCCATCCAGCCGCTCGGCAATGGCCGCGAGCACGCTCGGCTCTGCCGGCGGGATCAGCAGCGGAGCGCCACCCGCGCGCAGCACCGCCCGCACGTATGATTGATTGTTGCCATAGAGGGGGCGCAGATTCTCGGCGCGCTCGGCGGCGTAACAGGGAATGCCGATGATCGGGTGCATGCTGGACTACCTGCTCTTCTCGGGGGTCTCTTGGTCGTTGGCGGGTGGTGCCGTCAGCCGTGTGGGCGGAGTCGTCAGGCGCTGGCCGTCGAGCTGGCGCATGGCGCCGGTGTCGTGCTGCGAGACCAGGCGCCGGGTGCCAAACGTCATGATCGCTGTTGTCACCAGCCATGCGAGCAGCAGCACGAGAGCGACAGTTCCCATACTTCGCCTACGACTCCCTCTGAGTTGGCGCGGATGCGCCGATGATTGCCGCCATGCGAATGTCTCGTCTCAGCTTGCCGGTGTCGCCGCCGGCAAGTAGCTCCGAGCATAGCATAGATTCCTGTCGCCGCAAACGCGCAGCGAAATACCTCCTAGTGCGCCGAGCCACGCTTGCCCTTGCCAGTGCCCTTCGAGTTCTTGGTCTCGTTGCTGCCCCTGGCGCCCCTGGCGTTGCCCTTGGCCCGCGAAGACGCACTCGTCGTACCTGAATTGCTGGCCGATTTCGTCGTGCCGCCGCGGCTGGTGCCCGCCGCGCCGCTTTTGCCGGCTGCCGTGCCTCCGCGCGCCTGCACGTGTGCCTGGGTGGTTCGTGGCGCTGCGCGTGTGGACGTCTGCGTACCCTCCGGCTGGACACGCCGCCGCGGGGCGGTGGGCTGCTCCTCGATGTCGGGCCGCTCACCGTTGGGAGCGGCCGAGGATGGCGTGGGCGGTTCTTCGGCCAGGGGGCGCGTGGCGCGCGGCTCACGCGGGCGCCGCTCCGGCTTTTGCTCCGGCCCAGGCGTCTCGACGTTGTGGACGAGGCCCTCCACCAGGCCCGGCCCCGACAGCTCGTCGTCGCGCTCGCGTTCGCCCGTACCCGCCTGCCGGGCCGCCTCCAGCTCTTCGGCCGCCGCGCCGACGCTGGCGATGTTGCCCGCCGGCTCCAGCGGCGGGTTGGTGCCCTGGCGCGCCATCTCTTCGTAGATGCTCGCCGGGTCGGCGTCGCCAGCCTCGGGCAGCTCCGTGGCAGGCGTGCCGGCGAGGCCCTGTGCGTCTAGCTCGGCCTGGAGCTGCTCTTCGGTCGGCGACGGCTCCGGACCCAGCTCAATCTCCGGCTCCATCGTGGTGATGCCGCCGATGGTCACGGCCGCCGGCCCTTCAAGGCCCATGTCGCTCACGCCGGGGACCACGTAGCCAGGCAGGCCGGGCATATCGCTCTCGGTCGCACTCTCGCTCCTGTCCGACCCAGAGAGCGGCA
>DASVAA010000140.1:0-7835 GCA_036376595.1 Ktedonobacterales bacterium
ATGTCGTCAATGTGCAGGACGCGGATGTCCTTGCGCTGCTCGCGGCGCAGATACATGATCGCCGCCATCTCGCCGCGCTTGCCGCGAATCACCCAGCCCTGCTCGCGGGCGAAGTACAGGGGGAAAAGGACGTGTTGGAACGCGACACGCCTGAGGACGCCGCCTGAGCGGAGCTGATCGACCAGGGCGTCGGTGCCAGGGGGATAGGCGCGCAACATCTGGCGCACCGCGCGCCCATGCTGCCAGAAGTGGATGCGCCGCGGCGAAGTGGTCGAAGGAGATGGCATCGCACTTCCCTGAAGCGACATGAGATAACGGGGTCAGGACGGTCACCCTGAGTGTACAGCCAGGGTCAAATGTGGAGGATGGCCAGGAGCGGGACAATCACGGGTGGCTGCGGCATGCCGGATGACTGGCGGTCATGCAGCGAGCGTGCTAGAATCGCGTCATCACGCACAAGCGCACGGCCATGACCAGCACCAGCAGAACACGGCGCAGGAGGCGACCCCTATGGACCACGACCCGCTCTTCGACTACTATTCGCCCGGCTTCCTCGCCGATCCCTACCCGTTCTACGCGCGGCTGCGAGCGGTGGACCCCGTGCATTGGGGCCTGCCCTACGAGCCGTACTACGACGGCGCCTGGCACATCACGCGCTACGCCGACGTGGCCGCGCTGCTCAAGGATCCACGGCTGGGCAAGGCCGAGCTGGCCGACGAGCGGGGGCGGGAGGCAATCGCCGAGCTGCCTCCAGAGGCGCACGCCTACCTGGGCCTGCTGCGCCTCGCCATGTTGCGCACTGATCCCCCCGACCACACGCGGCTGCGCGGGCTGGTGAGCCGGGCGTTCACGCCGCGCATGGTCGAGGCGCTGCGCCCGCGGGTCGAAGCCATCGCCACCGAGCTGCTCGACACCGCAGAGGCGAAGGGCGGAGCGGACGGGGAGCTGGACCTGATCGATCAGTACGCCTTCCCGCTCTCCATCACCGTGATTACTGAGATGCTGGGCCTCGACTACGACGACCGGGCGCAGCTCAAGCGCTGGGCCGGCGTGCTCGTCTCGGCGCTGGAGTGCAAGCGCACCACCGAGCGCTACGCCCCCGCCAGCGCGATCTCCGCTGAAGTGTTCGAGTTCTTCCACCAGCAGATTGCCCTGCGGCGCCGCGAGCCGCGACCCGGCATCCTCAGCGACTTGCTCGCCGTGCGCGACCAGGACGGCGACCGCCTGACCGAGCCGGAGCTGATCGTCACCTGCACGCTGCTGCTCGTCGCCGGGCACGATACCACCGTCAACCTGATCGGCAACGGCATGCTGGCGCTGCTGCGCCGTCCCGAGCAGCTCGCCCTGCTGCGCGACCGGCCGGAGCTGACCCCGGCGGCCGTCGAGGAGTTCCTGCGCTACGACTCCTCCACGCAGATGGCGGCGCGCGTGGCCCAGGAGGACGTCGAGCTGGACGGCAAAGTGATCCAGCGCGGGCAGGCGGTGAATCTGCTGCTCGGCTCGGCCAACCATGACCCGGCGCAGTTCGCCAATCCTGACCAACTCGACGTCACCCGCACCGACAACAAGCACATCGCCTTCGGCCAGGGCATCCACTACTGCATCGGCGCGCCGCTGGCCCGGCTGGAGGCGCAGACCGCGGTCTCGCTGCTGCTGCGCCGCCGCCCGCATCTGGAGCTAGCCGTGGCCGAGCCGCCGCGCCGCCCGACGGTTAGCTTCCGTGGCCTCGAGCGCCTGCCAGTGGTAGGGTAGGCGACGGCTCTCAACGATGCGGGTGCGCCGCATCGTCCTTCACATCCACGCGGGTGAAGGCGAGGTACGCGACGGCAATGACTATCGCGACGGTCAGGACCAGGGCCACCTTGCCGTCGCCGAAGCCCAGACCCGTGATCTCCTGCGGCTTGCCGAACCAGTCGGCAAACGAGGCGCCCAGCGGCCGCGTGATGACGTAAGCGATCCAGAAGGCGGCGATTGAGTTCAGGCCCAGCAGCCAGTAGGCCAACCCGGGCAGGATGAACAGGCCAGTGAACAACAGGGCCGAGCCAAAATACCCCAGGCGCAGCGTCGAGGCGGTCATATCGCCCGCGGCGGTGCCGAGCGCGAAGGTCGCCATGACGGTCGCCCAGTAGAACAGCTCGCGGCGCGGCGTATCTATGCTGTGGATCGAGAGCGTGCGCTCGACAAGATACCAGGCGACGAAGACCACCACCAGACAGGACGAGAACAGGATGGTGGAGTCCAGATACGGCACGCGTAGCACGACGTGCATGACATCGGCGGCCATCGTGCCAAAGACCGCGACCATGACGACCGCGAACCAGTAGACCCAGGCGATGTAGCGGCGCACGAGGAACTGCAATGCCAGCGCGACCACCAGCCCCACGCCGCAGACGATCACCGCGGCATACTCGCCCTCACGCTGCGGAAGGCCGGGGAAGTTGAAGATGAGGTAGTCCGACGTGGATTCGCCCAGCGCGGTGCTCAGCAGCTTGACGACCCAGAACAAGGCGGTAATCTCCGGCACCTTGCGCGCGATGTAGATCGCGCGGTGCATCGGCCGCGCGGCGACACCGCTGGTCCCCGCGCCGGTATCGAGCTGGTGCTGTGGGAGGGACTTGCCCATATCCTCGCTGCTCCTCGTCGTGTCAAGAATCACCCGCGCCGCACCGGCGAGCGTCTTCCCTCACGCACGCGCGCGACGGCACGCGGCATACGCCCTATAGTTTAGGGGAAATTGCGCAGGCGTCAACTAGCGCTAGGACCGCACCATCGTCAGCAGCACGTACGCTGCCCAGAAGAGGGTCGTGGCGTAGCCCAGCGCGATGGCCCACTGCGCGCGGCGGCGCAGCGCCAGCGAGCCGCGGGTGTGGGCAAGCCGGCGCAGCGCCAGATGGCCGCAGACCACCGCCGGCACGCCGGTCACGAAGCCGCAGAGGATGCCCAGCAGCCCCAGCGCGATGGCCCACGACGTGAGGCGCGCGGCGTCCGGAACAGGCGGCAGCCGCATGGTGGCGATAGGACGGGCTGCGCTAGCGGGGCTGGCGGTCGTCTTTGGCACGGGTGTGGCGCCGCCGATCACAGGGGAGGGCGTTAGCGGCCCGGCGACGCGCCGAGGCTTCATCGCCTGGACCGCCGGCCCTCCGGCGACAGGTCCAGTTGACATGGCGGACACAGCCGGCACGGGTGCGGTGACGGGCACGGGTCCGGCGCGCCGTGGTGGGTGCGCGGGCTGTGCCGCTGGCCGGCGGGTGCCGGGGAGCGCGCGCGTGGCCGGGGGAACCGAGACCGAGGACGTGGAGGAGGAGGGCGGCGGGCGCAGCGCGGCCGTGGCGCGCCGGATGGCCTGAGGGACGGTCATGGCGGGAGCGGCCTGCGTCGCCACCACGGGTGTCGTCGCGCCCAGCGCGACGAGCGCCACCGTCTGTGGCTGCTGGCGCGCCACCATGCGCCGGCGCTCGGCGGCCGAGACAGCGAAATACGGCCACGGCACGTGGTCAATGGCCTCGGGCGTGGGCAAGCGCGGCACCACGGTTGTGGCGCTCACCGCCGCCTTCGCGCGTGGTTTCGCGCCCGACTTCGTCGCTCGCATGTACGCGTCGTTCTCCTTGCTCCACTCTCGATAGTACGCCGGCTGGTATGCCGCCAGCCAGTGTCGGCTGATCCGCGACGCCGCGACGCACTAGCCGTCAGCTTCGCGCCCGCCGCAGCTCGACGTACGCCATCCGGCCGCGACCCTCCAGCCCCAGCAGCAGCGCGGCGCCCTGGCGAAGCGCGACCCGCGCGCCTGGCGGCACCTCCAGCCACTCGACGTCGCCGGCCAGCGCGGTGACGAGTGGGACACCGGCCGCGGCCGATACCCGCAGGTGGGACAGCGCCAGGTTCTCCAGGTACCACGAGCCGCCGCCAGCGTCGTAGCGCAGCAGCGCGCGCGGGCGGGTATCGGGCGGCGCACCGCTGGCATCGGGCACGGGATGGATCGCGGGGTCGGCGTGCCAGCCGTAGAGCGGCCGCTCCGGCCAGCCGACGACGTAGCGCGGATAACGTCCTTCGTTGCCGTAGGCCGTCGCACCCGAATCGCTGGGCATAGATGCCCCACCGCTGCCCAGCGGCGCATACAGCTTGAGGAACGGGATGCGCGCGGGAAAGTTGGCGTCGGTATGACAGACCGGGCAGCGCAGCGGGCGGGCGTCGTGGGCGACGAAGAACTTGACCTCGCAGGCGCCGTTGGGGCAGGGCACGACCGCGTCGAGCAGCTCGATCAGCGCCTCCTCCCAGCGGCCCGGCACGGGGCGCTTGTACGGTGCGTGCAGCCCATCCACGAACGCCTCGCGGAAGAGGTCGGCCATGCGCGGCATCAGCAGCTCGTCGGCGGTGAACTGCAGCTTGCGCGGGCGGTTCGAGTTGTCGTCAGGATGCTCGATGTAAAGCGCGCGCTCGCCCAGCAGCAGCCGGTCGTCCAGGTCGGGATCGTCGGCGTGGTGCTTGGGACCGCGCAGGGGATGGCGGTAGAGCAGCCAGCGATAGAGGAGCACAGCCAGCGCATGCAGATCGGTCAGCGTGGTCGGGTGCGCGCGGCCGGCGACGATCTCCGGCGCCATGTAATCCGCCGTGCCCTCCACCGCGGCCGGCAACACGCCCGGCACCACCAGGCTGTCGCAATCGAGGATCGTCAGCCGGCCGCTGAAGGGGTCCACCATCAGGTTCTTATCGGAGAGATCGGAGTGGCATAGCCCGCGATTGGAGAGGCGGCCCACCGCGCGGGCCAGCTTGATCGCGCAGGCGACGCGCCCGATCCACCAGCCCTTCTGCTCCGGCGGCAGCCGCAGGTATGCATGCTTGTAGAAGTAGTGGTCCATACGCGTCAGGCCCTCGACGCGGCGCATGCGCACCCCTGGTCCCGGCGCCCGCACGCGCCGGTCGGGCCAGGTGAACAGCTCGTCCCAGTAGGGATCGCCTGCGACGACGTTGTACTGGCCGACGATCTTGTCCACCTGCTCGGCGCGCGCGCTGGCCTGCTTGGCAGTGAGCGTGGTGTAGAGCTTGACGACGTGGCGACCATCTTTTGCGCGGTGCAGCACGCCCTGTCCGCCGCGCGCGAAGGGTTGATCCTCGTACTCGTGGCGTGTGCCGTCGCTGAACGTGACGTTCATGGCGCGGCCCTCCGGCGGTAGACACAGACCAGCGTGCGGTCATCAAAGGACCCGGTGCGCTCGTAGCCCAGCAGGTCGCACAGCGCGGCGGCGGCCTCGGCGGGCGGACGACCCGGCAGTAGCGCGGACATGAAGAGCGGACGCTCCAGCCGCCAGAGATGATTGGCGGCGGGGGCGAAGTCGTCGCTCACGCCGTCGGTCAGCGCGAGCAGGTGCATAGGGCCTCCCGCGGCGTCGAGCCGCACGAGGCGTACTCGGCCCTCCCACTCGCCAGCCTCGTCGGGCACGTCCGGCAGGAACATCGTCTCGTCGCCGACGGCGCCGGTCTCCGGCTTGCCCAGCACGTGTAGCGCGCCCTCGGATCCCTCGCGCGCGGCGATCAGCCCATCGCCCACCTGCGCGCCCGCGACGAGCTGGCTCCCATCCGCCAGCTCCCGGTGCAACACCAGCAGCAGCGTCGTGCGCAGATCGGCGGCCGTCACCGCCTCGTCGCCGGCCGCGCGCCGCCGCTCGGCCTCCTCCTCCAGCGCCCGCCGCGCCGCGCGCAGCCCCGCTACCAGCGCTGCACGCGCCCGGACCTCGATCTTACCCTCTGCGCGCTCTGCGGTACTTCTCTCTGCTCTCTCCTCCTCCGTTCCCTCCGTTTCCTCTGCGGTGAATCTCTGCTCTCTTTCTCCGCGTCCTCCGCGCACCTCCGCGTCCTCCGCGTCCTCCGCGTCCCCCGTACCCCCCACCAGCGCCAGCCGCATCGCCGCCACCGCAGCGCGCACCGCCAGTTGCGCGCCGACACGTGCCAGCCGGTACGCGCCGCCGCCATCGGCCACCGCGGCGAGATGCCAGCCATCCGGGGTGATCGCCGCCGTGAGGCTGTCTTCGCGGTACTTGCCGTCGTGCAGGTGGCCGCGCCCAATGCGGCTGGCGCCGACAATCGCCCAGCCGTCGCCCGCCTCTATGTGCAGCAGCTCCTCGTCACCGGTTGGGTCGTTGGTCTCAACCTTGTCGCGCCGCTGCCACGCGCCGCGCTCGACCTGCTGGCCGTAGCCGGCGATCGAGGTCGTCACCTCCGGCTCCAGAGGCGAGGCGGGACTCGCCGCGACAGTCCGCGGGGTGCGGGGAGACGCGGCGGGAGCAGGCGGCACGAGCGGAGGCAACGGTGGCAGGTCATTCGGCGAAAGGGCAGTTTCGACGGCGCTTGGGTCCGCTGGCGGTGCCGCGCCCGGAGTCGGTGCGGTGCCCGGTGGCAGCGGCAGCGGCAGCGACTCGGCGGGAACTGGGGCTGAGGCGACTTGAGCGCCGGCCTGCGGCAGATCGGGCATTGGAACAAGTCCCGGCACCAACGGCGGCGGCAGCGGCGAGCGCAGTGTGCGCGGCCGGTCGTTGGCATCGGCGGGCGCCGGAGCGTCGGAGCCGTCGGACAGTCGCGGCGTCCCCTGCGGGGCGTTGTCATCCAGCGCGCTCATGGCGATGGCTCCTGGGACTGGTGGTTGCCTGTATGCGGGCGGGCGTACACCGTACGCCCCTACGCAGTCTCTCTCGATGTGTCACAGCTCGATGGTGATGCCAGGAGGCGCGGGCGGGAGCTGGGTGCTGGTGCCGCCATCCTGAATCTGCGCAGCGCGGCTGGCTGTCTGGATGGACTGTGAGACCCAGAGGAAGAACTGGCGCAGGTTCTCCGACGAGGCATGCTCCATACGCATCACCACCGGCGCGATCTGGCGCAGCACGCCCTCGTCGGCATCCTGCCCGACGGCCAGCGCAATCACGTTGGCCGCGCGGCTGGTGGTGCGCGTGCGCAGCCGGTCGGCCTCGGCCTGCCAGCTATCGGTTGGTTGGCCATCGGTCAGCAGGAACACGAGTGGCTTGTAATCGCCCTTGCGGCCAGGGGTGTTGGTGATCAGGTCGCTGTCGAGCGATTGATTCAGCAGGCTGAGCGCCGACCCGAGGCTGGTCTGGCCGCTCGCGGTGAGCTGCGGCGGCGTGAACTGCGTGACCGGGACCAGGTCCATCTGGTAGGCGTTGTCGGCGAAGGTGATCAGGCTCAGATAAACCGTGTCGGCGCTGCGCGGATCGGCCATCAGCTCCTGATAGATCGTCTGTACGCCCGTGTTGACCTGCTGAATCTTGGTGCCGTTCATCGAGCTGGAGCAATCCAGCAGCAGATAGACGGGCAGGCGCCGCGTCTGCGTGCCGTCCCATTCGATTGCCATCGCCATGCCCTGCTTTCCAGTAGATATGGAGGTCCTGAGAACGCGAAGTCCGCGGAGGTGCCCCGCCAAAAGGCGCAAACGCCGCGGAAGCACATACGGCACGATCCCGCGGTAAGCCTGCTGCGTCACGTCGCGCGAACACCGGCCAGCTTGATCGGTCTGATGTAGATTGCGCACGGTTGCCCGGCCCCTGGAAGACGAGCCCTCGCGCGCCGTGTGGGAGCAACACCAGCGTAGCAACATCCCACGCCGCCCGCAACTCTGTCCCCCGGATGCACGTCCCGCACGCCGTGCTGAGGTATGGACGGCGGCCCACGCCGTAGCGACGGCACGAGACGTCGCGGCTCGGTTTCGCTCACACCCCATCCCTGAGTCCACTACGTCACAGCGCACGCCGAAGTCGCACGGCAGTTTCAGGGCGCGGCGGGCGTCGTAGGAGGTCCCGCGAAAGAGTTCAGACTTGACCTCTGCGGTGAGG
>DASVAA010000141.1:0-7968 GCA_036376595.1 Ktedonobacterales bacterium
GCCAAGCTGACGCCGGCTGCCATCGGCCGCTGCTACGCCGCCTTGCAGACCGAGCAGCACCTCTCGGCGACGACCGTGCATCACGCGCACAGCGTGCTCAGGAAGGCGCTCGGCGACGCGGTGCGTGAGGGCGTGCTCGCCCGCAATGTGGCGACGCTCACCGTCGGCGTGCCGATGCCCCGCGACTTCGAGCCCACGATCTGGAACCTGGAGCAGACGCGCACGTTCCTCGCTGCGGTGCGTAGCGATCGCCTGGGCGCGCTCTACCTCGTGGCCGCTTGTACCGGCATGCGCAATGGGGAGCTGCGCGCGCTGCGCTGGCGTGATGTCGACCTGGACACGGCGCATCTGAGCGTGCGGCAGGGGATGCAGCGTGGCAAGCGGCATACACCGGAGGTCGCCGGCGCCCCCAAGACGCGGGCGGGCAAGCGGCGGGTGGAGTTGCCGCTGCTGGCGGTCGCCGCCCTGCGCGCCCACCGCCGGCGGCAAGCGGAAGAGCGGCTGCGGCTGGGCGAAGCGTGGGCCGACTCGTCCGGCCTGATCTTCACGACGACCGTGGGCACGCCGCTCGACGGCATCAACCTCCTCAAGCAGTTCCACGCGCTGCTCGACCGGCTCGGCCTGCCGCGCGTGCGCGTGCATGATCTGCGGCACCTGCAAGCGTCGCTCTTGCTCGCGGCCGGCATCCATCCGCGCGTAGTGGCCGAGCGCCTCGGCCACGGCAGCACGAAGATCACCCAGGACACCTATAGCCACGTCATGCCCACGCTCCAGCGTGAAGCGGCCGATGTGCTCGATAGGCTCTTTGGGTTCGTCGGCACAGACGCCGATGAAGGCGAAGGAGGAGACGCCGGAGCCGCGAGCGGCGGCGGCGGCGAAGGTGGCGCGGATCGAGGGTAGAAAGCGGGCGGCAGAGCCGCCCGCAGCGGCGACGTCGAGGGGTAAAAATGGGCCGTTCTGGAGCGGGTAGGGGTAAGCGGTGGGGTAAAACGACGCAAGCCGCTCGCGGGAAGTGACGCGAGGCGGCTTGAATTGGGGAGCCGACGGTCGGGCTCGAACCGACAACCTGCGGTTTACAAAACCGCTGCTCTGCCATTGAGCTACGTCGGCGCATGTGGCGCGGGATGGGACGGCGCCTGCGCCTGCGCGGAGAAACCCGCGCGGCACCCGCAGTATAGCCGCCGCGCGATGGCCCTGTCAAGCCAAGCGGCTGGCTATCGGCGTTGCTCAACAAGGGGCTATGACCCCAGCCCAACGGCAGGTTTCGTGGCGGCACACCCACAAGCGCGGATTCAACCGCTGGCCAACGTGTGACGCGCTTCACAGAGCGGCGGGTTGCGGCGGCGCTACGATGGGCGGTAGACCGTCTGGGTGATGCATAGCGGCTGCGGGACGCATGTGATACACTTCACGCCGTGCCGCGTGCCGCCATCCATGCCGAGCTGCCGCCCGTGGCGCGCGGCCGGAGCTGGCGCCGGTCGGAGACCGCTTGACAGCGCCGCCGCTCTGCCGCTACAGTAGCCGTGCGTGCCACAGTCCGTTGCCGTGCGTTCCACGAGGCCCAGGCAGAAGGCTTCCCGCGGGCGGGGATCGCGGTGGGGTGATGATCTATGGAACTCGAGGTTCTGGGCGACCGCTACGAGCTGCAAGAGCCGATCGGTCGCGGCGGCATGGCGACGATCTATCGCGCCGTGGACCTGCGCATGGGCCGCACCGTGGCGGTCAAGATTCTGCGTGAGGTCTATAGCTCGGACCCCAAGTTCGTCACCCGCTTCCAGCGCGAGGCGCGTGCGGCCTCGGCCTTGCAGCACCCCAACATCATCCAGGTCTTCGACTACGGCCAGAGTGGCCCCAGCTACTACATCGTGATGGAGTTCGTCGAGGGCACCGACCTGCGCCGCTACCTCAAGCGCCAGGGCGTGCTCAGCAACGAGCGCGCCATCGAGATTGCCCACGACGTCGCCCTCGGCCTGGGCGCGGCCCACAAGCGCGGCATCGTCCACCGCGACGTCAAGCCCCAGAACGTGATGCTTAACGATGCGGGGCTGGTCAAGCTGACCGACTTCGGCATCGCCAGCATGTATAAGGATGCCGAGGCTGAGCGCCTGACCACCACCGGCATGACGCTGGGCACGGTGCAGTACTACGCGCCTGAGCAGGCGCAGGGCGAGGTCGTCTCGCCGGCCGCCGACATCTACGCCCTGGGCATCGTGATGTACGAGATGCTCACCGGCCGCACCCCCTTCGACGGCGATACCCCCGTGGCCGTCGCCATGCGCCACATCCAGGATCAGCCCGACCCGCCGAGCCTGCTCAACCCGCGCATCCCGCCGGGCCTGGAGCGTGTGATCCTCAAGTGCCTGGAGAAAGACCCCCGAGCGCGCTACCGCGACGGCGACGCCCTGGCCTACGCGCTCGAGAACTTCGCGCGTGCCTCCGGCGGCCGGCGTGGCACCGCCTCGGCGGCGCCTGCGGACCGCGCGTCGCAGTTCGCGCCCATCGGGCCAGGGTCGTTCGCCGGCAACCAGCCGCGCGCCGCAATCGCCAGTAACCCGTCGCGCGGCGGGCGGTCATCGCAGCCGGGGCCGATGGAGCTGCCGCCCAACGGCGGCTGGGATGAGCAGCCCTACTCGCAGGGCTACGAGCGCACCTACGAGGGTTTTGGCTTCGGCGAGCCGGGCATCAGCACGCGCCCCAATGGGCCGGCGGCCGGCACCGTGCGCTCGCCCGTCACCAGCGGACCCGGCGGCTTTGGTCCACCCGAAAAGCCCGGCGACCGGCGCAAGGCAAACGGACCGCTGGTCGCGGTGATCGTCTCGTCGGCGGTGCTGCTGCTGGGGCTGGCGTGCTTCCTGGTGGCCTCGCTGACCGGTCTGACTGGCGCCCTGGGCAAGCTGGGGCAGAGCCCGACCCCCATCGCCACGGTGGCGATGACGACGGTGCCCAACTTCGTCGGCAAGTCGTTCGCGCAGGCGCAGGCCGACGCCACCACCGCGCACCTGACGGTCACGCAGAATCCGGTGCCCGACAAGAGTACCGCTGGCACCGTGCTGAGGCAGAACCCGCCGGCTGGCACGTCGGAACCCTATAACTACACGGTGGTCCTCGACGTCAGCACGGGGCCGCAGAAGATCCAGATCCCCGACGAGAGCGGCAAGACCTATCAGCAAGCTCTCCTCGATCTACAACAGAAAGGCTTCACCAACATCGCGCCCGTTTCGCAGGCCAGCACCGTCCCGGCGACCTACGTCATCAAGACAGTTCCCGCGGCTGGAAGCTACGCCCTGCCTGGCGACCAGATCACCGTTTACATCAGCACCGGCCAGCCGACGCCCACGCCGACCAACACGCCCACACCCACGGCGACGGCGACGGCGACCTGCACGCCGGGTACTCCTCCCGCCACGCCGTCGTGTTGATAGGGGCGTGTAGGCAGATCGGCATGCCTACTTGTCGGGGGCGAGGCTTGCCTCGCCCGACGATGCACACGTGTGCCCCGCGTAACTGGCTGCCCACGCTCATGGCACTCTCGCACCAGACCCCCAGCCCGCGCAGGCGGCTTTCGTCGCGAGCCAGGTGCCAAGCCACTAGTTCACGCCGGCCCTGTGTTGCTCCGTGAGCGGGCGGGACATGTCCCGCCCCTACAGCCGGATGGAGGTGTCCGCGGCACGTATGGGTGTGGCATCATGTTGCCCTCTGCCGTGACCTGCCAGAAGCGGTGCACACGTTCGGAATGGTATGCTGATCGTGCGCGCGGTGTGACGAGATGCCGTCTCCCGCGCGTGACGCAACGCGCCGCATGCGTTCTGAGGACTCCACGCCGCCATGCCCGCACCGCCTCATGTCTACACCACCGAGGCCATCCCCCTGCGCCGCACCGACTACGGCGAGGCGGACCGCATCCTCACGCTCTTCACGCCGGCCTATGGCAAGGTGCGCGCGATCGCCAAGGGCGCGCGGCGCACCACCAGTCGCCTCGCCGGACACCTGGAACCCTTCACGCGCACGCAATTGCTGCTGGCGGCCGGCCGCGACCTCGACATCGTGACACAGGCCGAGGCGCGCTCGCGACTCGACGCCCTGCGCGACGGCATCTGGTACGCGACCGCCGCCTGGTATGCCAGCGAGCTGGTCGAGCGCTTCCTCGAAGACCGCGATCCCCATCCACGGCTCTACGCGCAGTTCGCCCGCACGCTGCGCCTGTTGGACGACCTGGCGGCGCGCGAGATGGCCGGCGAGGTGGTGCGCGCGCGCGGCGTGCTGGCGCTGCGGTACTTCGAGCTGCGCCTGCTGGATGAACTGGGATACCGCCCCGCGCTGCACCTATGCGCCGGCTGCGACACGCCGCTGCGCCCCGAGGAGTCTGGCTACAGCGCCGAGCTTGGCGGCGCCCTCTGCCCAAACTGCTCGCGCTATGCCCAGCGGCACCTCTCACTGGCGGCGCTCAAGGTGCTGCGCATGCTCCAGACGACGGAATGGGAGGCGGTGCCGGGCCTGCGTACCGATGCGGCGCTCGACCGCGAGCTGGAGGGCACGCTCCAGAGCAGCCTGCACTATCACCTGGACCGCGACCTCAAGGCGGCGCCGTTTCTGCACGCCCCCGGCATCGAATAGAACTGACCGCCGGCACGTCGGCATGGATGTGTGCGTGTGAGCTGTATCACCGCGTGGCGGCATGTATTCTGCTGGTGCCTGGCTGATCGCCGCGAGCCGCGAGCCACAGGACGCTTCGCCCGCGGGAGACACCCCAGGAGGCATCCGATGTTCCCACATCCGCGGGTGGGGCGCAAGGGAGCCGGTGACGAGGACGTGTCACCACCCTCCGGTCCCGCCACCGGGGAAGATGCCGGCACTGGTACCAACCCCGACACCAGCATCAGCCTCAGCACCCGTGAGCGGCTGAGCCTGATGGAGCTGGTCGTGGCCGAGCTGGGCGGCTGGGCAGGCGCGATCTGCTACCGCTGCCACCTGCCGGCGGGTCCGTTTCTGGTCTCCGATGGGGTGGTCCATATGGACCTCGCCGTCTTCCGGGTCGAGATGCGGGAGCGCGAAGAACCGTCCATCCCGGAGTGACTGGTGGCTTGCTCCGAGCGCAACGCGCGGAATGAACGGCGCGCCGCACCGAGCGCAACGCACGGACTTGACAAAGCCCCGCAATCTCAGGGAGAATGCGCCGGACGGCGTGCCAACGGCGCCGCCGCCGCATGGGGAGGGCGAACTCGGCAATCCTGCCGGCAATTTTACGCAGGATGTGTGAGAAACACAGGAATCGCGACGTAGTCAGTTAAGGACGGTCGCGTACACCCCTCACTGGCCGACAGTGTCGTCAATACCATCGTATCGCAGCATACTGCGGGCTGGCAGTGGGGCCGGCCGATGGCAGCGCGAGGAGTGACACGGTGCAGGATGAGTTGCCCGACGACGCTCTCTATCGGGGCGTGCTCGAGCGGAATCCCCGCGCTCTCGAAGCGCTTATGCGGCGCTACTCGCGCGAGATGTCGTACTTTGCGCGGGTGGTGCTCGATAGCGTCGGCACGCCTCAAGACGCTGAGGAGTGCGCGAGCGACCTGTTTGTGACAGTCTGGTGGGAGATCAAAAGCTACGATCCCGCGCGTGGATCGCTGCGCACCTGGCTGACGATGCGCACCAAGTTCATCGCGCTCGACCGCCGGCGGCAGATCCAGCGCCGCCAACACCTGGCGACCACTTCGCTGGATGCCAGCGAGCTGGCCGTGGGACGCGGGGGAGACGGGCACGGAGGTGGAGAGGTGGCGGCGAGTCACCTGGCCGACGTGAGCATGGAGGGCCTGCTGGAACAGCGCGAGCGCCGCGAGGAGCTACGCGCGGCACTGGAGTCCCTCTCGTCGCTCGATCTCAAGCTGGTGTACATGCGCTACTTCCAGCTTGCCAGCACGGAAGATATCTGCGCCGCGACCGGGCTTTCCCGGCACGCGATCGATACTCGGCTCTGGCGCGCGCGCAAAGCCTTGCGCGAGACGCTACAGGAGAAGACTCATGAGGCAGTTCGAGCGCTCCCCCAGTAGTAGCGCTTGGACACCCGGCGATAAGCCCGAGTTCCCAGCCGACTTCACGGCGGACGAGATGGAGTTCGCCGGTGAGCTTCGCGACCTCTTCGCCGTCGAGCGCGAAGAGCTGCCGCCGCACTTTACCCAGACCCTGCTGGAGAACGAGCGGCACACCGCGGCCGAGCGAGGCTTCGAAGAGCGGCTGACGTATCGGGTCTTCCGGCGCCTGCGGCTGCGGCGCGATCTCGCGCTCCGCCCGGCGCGGCGCTCCCCTCGGCCTGTCGCGCGCGCGTGGCGCGCGAAGGCGATGCGCCCCCTGGGCAGTGCGATAGCGGCGGCGCTGGCGTTGATGATACTGACCATGGTGTTGGCTACTCCGTCCTTCGCCGATGGGCTGCGCCTGATCTTCGGTCAGACCGGCGTGACGCAGACCGCGCGTTACCCAAGTCATGTTCAGTCGTATGGTTCTCATGGGACGATGCCGCACGCCGCGGCGTTCGATCCTAGCATGCCGCTTGGATGGCTTGGCCGCTCCAACGGTCACTATCTCTACAAAGGGGTCCGGCTGCAGGACCCCACGCCGTGGTCGAAGGGGGCTATTGTCGAGCTGCAATATCAACTGGATGGAAACGTGCAGGGCAGTGGGCTGCTCGACATTCGTGAGTTCCAGATCAATCCCCACGATGCAGCGGTGTTGCAGGTTGTGCAGGCGCCCTACGCGACACCCGCGACCATCAACGGCAACGTCCCCGCCGTGTACGTGGATGGCATCTGGATGCCGCGCGCCGCGCATCGCGTCATGGACATGATGAGCGGCGACACCCTCGACACACCGTATGTCTGGGAGTCGGGCACGCGCAGTGAGCTGATCTTCGAGGTTGGCAACGTCATCTACTGGATGGTGGGCGATCAGCGCGACGGCATGGACCAGAACGAGCTGGTGCGGCTCGCCGGTCAGATCGTGCCGGTGCAGCCCGCGAGCCTCCAGCTCTCGCGGGTCGCGCTCTCGATGGCGGGCAACAGCCTGGCGGATACCTTCGGCTTTCCCGCTTCTGGGCACGAGCTATACCAGGTGATACCCGTCAGCGCGGCACCCAACGCGGGCGCCGGCTGGTTCGTCGCGTCTACGTCCTAGCGGAGCGCTGAGCGCCGGCCAGTGTCGTGCCCAGCGGCTGGTCGGCGAACACGCGACGAGGCGCGGCAAAAGGCAGCGAAGGAAGGAGAGACGGCTCGAGGACGCTGAATTGTCGGCGCGACGGCGATCCCCGCTGTCGCGCCGGCACTCCGGCGAGATGGTCAGTTGGTATCATGCCGAGAACCGGAACGCGACGGCTCCGTGCGGACGCCTGCCGGCCGCCGCGGCGCTGGCGCTTGTTGCCCTCAAGTTCGGTAACGGCGCGAGAGTGATTCGTACGACACAGGCGTCGTCAAACCGCGAAGGGAGGTGGCGCACCCGCAGATGTCATGTCGGCGCTGCGCAGTCCGCGCGCGCCAGATGACTTCGGCATGCTGCGCGAATCAGCTAGGGTAGGCCGGCCCCACTGGCAGCTTGCCCTTGATCCGTGTAGTATTCGTCCTCTGTTCGTAGGAGAGAAATGCATGCGACTGGGACTTCGCAAATTGACGGTTTCGGGCGTGGTCATTCTGCTCGGCACCGTCGCGCTGCTGGTGTCGGCCTGCGGGTCGAATACCAGCACCGGCCCGGCCAAGGCCAAAGATCAGGTGATGCACATCGCCTGGGCCAGCGGCGGCGGCCCCGACATCACCACGCTTGATCCGGGACAAGCGTCTGACACTAGCGCGATCCCGATTGTGAACATGGTGTTTGACGGGCTGGTGGTGCTGGACAAGAACCTCAAGGTGGTCAACTGGGGCGCCGACAAGGTGGATGTGAGCGCCGACGGCACGACCTACACCTTCCACCTGCGCAGCGGCCAGGCGT
>DASVAA010000142.1:0-2469 GCA_036376595.1 Ktedonobacterales bacterium
CAGCGCCATCAGCACCGGCGCCGTATCGCACGAGGAGACGGCATAGCAGCCCTGGCCGTTGGGCGCGACGCGGCAGATGTCGCTGCCCTTCTTGAGGCAGAAATCGAGCGCCTTGCGCCACGGCTCCGACTGGTTGTAATAGTTGCAGCGCGTATCCAGGCAGAGGTTGCCGCCGAGCGTCCCCATCTGGCGCAGTTGCGGCGTGGAGACGGATTCCGCCGCCTCGGCCAGCGCCGGGTAGCGCGCGCGCATCAGCGACGAGGTGGCAAGCTCCGCCAGCGAGACGCCCGCGCCGATGCGCAGCCCCTGGTCGGGGTCATCGCTGATCCCGCGTAGCGCGCGCACGCCTCGCAGCCCAACAACTACTTGCGGCGTGAAGATGCGCTGCTTCATGTTGGGCAGCACGTCGGTGCCGCCCGCCATCAGCATGACACGCGCCTCCGGGTCTTTCTCGCCGTCGCCAGCCCCGGAGAGGTCGCCCAGCCAGCCCAGCGCCTCATCCACGCTGCGGGCGCCGCGATACTCGAACTTTGGCAGACGGATCATCGCGCCGTCACCTCCTGCGGCTCCCCGGCTGGCGCTGGGCTGGCCGCCAGTCGCCGCTGCTGCTCTTTCAGTGCGCGGGCGATTTTGTCGGGGGTAATCGGCGTGCTCTCGACACGCGCGCCGATGGCGTCGTAGATCGCGTTGGCGATGGCGGGAATGATCGGGTTGAGCGGCCCCTCGCCCGCCTCCTTCGCGCCATACGGCCCCTCGCGGTCCATCGTCTCGACGTGCATCGCCACGATCTCTGGCGTGTCGTAGATCGTCGGCAGCTTATAGTCCAGCAGCGACGGCGCCTTGTGCAGTCCCTTGCGGAAGACCTGCTCCTCGAAGACTGCCTCGCCGAAGCCCATGTAGGCGCTGCCCTCGATCTGCCCCGCCACCAGCGTCGGGTTGAGCGCGCGCCCGCAGTCATGGGCGACCCAGAGCTTTTCCACCGTGAAGTCGTAGGTGTCGGGATCCACGCGCACCTCGGCGACGCAGGCGGTGTAGCTATAGGCGGGCGAGATACCGACGCCCGCGCCCTTGAACTGGCCGCCGAGTCTGGGCGGCGTGTAGCTGCCGACCGCGCCGAGCGTGCCGTGGGTCGCCTCGGCCTTCTGCGCCGCCTCGGCGAACGTCACAAAGCGGCTGGGGGCGTCGCGCACGTAGATGCGGCGGTCACTGGCTTCGAGCGCATCGGGCGGGGCGTCGAGCAGCGCGCCAGCTGCCTCCAGCAGCAGCGACCGCAGCTTGCGGGCCGCCTCGCGCGCGGCGTTGCCTGCCATGAACGTTACCCGTGAGGAGTAGCTGCCCAGGTCTACCGGAGTCAGGTCGGTGTCGCCCGCGTGGACGCGGATATCCGAGATGTCCACACCCAGCTCTTCGGCCACCACCGTCGCCAGCATCGTATCCGATCCCTGGCCGATATCCGACGAACCGCAGAGGACGGCGACCCCGCCGCCCCGGTCCACCTTGACGATGACGCCGGAGTGCGGCATGTCGTTCCAGTAGATCGCCTTGCCCGCGCCGGTCACGTATGAGCTGATGGCGACGCCCAGCCCCCGGCCAGCGGGCAGATGCTCTCTGCGCTCGCGCCAGCCAGATGTTTCGACCACACGGTCAATGCACTCCACCAGGCCGCAACTGGTGACGCGCAGCCCGTTGACGGTCGTGCTGTCGGGCGCGATGGCGATGCGTCGGCGGTAGTCCGCCGGGTCGAGGCCCAGTTGCTCGGCGATGCGGTCGAGCTGGCACTCGAAGGCGTAGCGCGGCTGGGTCGAGCCGTGGCCGCGCTTGGGGCCGCAGGCGGGCTTGTTGGTGTAGAGGCGCATGCCGTCGAACTTGTAGCGCGGAATCTGGTAGGTAACGGTCAGCAGCGCGCCGGTGTAGTAGACCGTCGCCAGGCCGTAGCTGGCGTAGGCGCCGCCATCGAGGAATGTCTGTAAGTGGAGGGCGGTTATCGCGCCGTCCCGCTTGACGCCGGTCTTGAGAATCATCTTGACCGGGTGGCGCCCGCGATGACAGTAGAACGCCTCCTCGCGGCTGAGCGTGAACTTGATTGGCCGCCCATGCCGCTGTGCGAAGAGGCACGCCGCGAAGTCATACGCGAACGGCTCGCACTTGCCGCCGAAGCCGCCGCCGACCGCCGGGACGATGACGCGCAGGTGGCTCAGCGGCATTTGCAGCACCTTCGCCACCTCGCGGTGGACGTAGTGCGGCGTCTGCGTGGAGGTCCAGAGGGTAATCTTGCCGTCGGCGCCGCAGTCGGCGACGCAGGCGTGCTCCTCCATCGCGGCGTGGGTTGTGCCCTCGAAGAAGTAGGTATCCTCGCGCACCAGGTCGGCCTCGTCGAAGCCCTCATCCACGTCGCCAAACGCCAGATGCACCTCTTTCATGATGTTGCCGCGCCTGGCCTCGTCGTGAATCTTGAGGTCATCGCGCGCC
>DASVAA010000143.1:0-9920 GCA_036376595.1 Ktedonobacterales bacterium
GTCGTGGCTGCGAACCGTGCCTACGCCGCCGTTCAGGAGCAGGCCGAGCGGGCGGGGGCCTGGCTCGCCGCCCTCACACCGTTCGACCGCCTGCTCAAAAGCGGCCTCTTCGGCGCAAAGTTTCAATGGCTATCTACTTAGGCATGAACAATGGCCTACCAGAAGTCAGAGCGAACAAACGCATCTCCGTCAGTATTCTTACGGCACTTGCCCTTCTCATAGCGGCTGGGTGCCTGGTTTATGCAGCACGCCCGCAAGCCACAACAGCTGCAGCGGCAGGCACATCTGCAGCATCGTTCGCGGCATCCCGGTGTACACAGCCAGCAATAGTCGCGCAGGTGCGATTGTGGCCGATCTCTGCCCACCCGGTCATACCGCCTAACGAGCCGGCAGTTGTGGCCACGGTCGGCGGCGAGAACATCTTGGCGACAGACCTTGAGGCGCAAGTTGCCGCGATCCAGGCCAACAACCAATACCAACTTGCGACGCTTCCCGCCAACGCCCCCGCCGCGGTACGTGCGAAACTGCTCGAGCCAGTGAGCCAGATTCGTCACGATACGCTGATCCGCTTGATCAATGGGCGCCTGCTCGTACAAGAGGGCAAACGTTTGGGTCTGTACGCGACCGTATCCCAGGCGCAGCAGGCGGCGCAGAAGGCACTCGTGGCGAACCAGGCGCTAGCCCCGACCAATCCGGAGCGCCTCCAATTCGAGGCGTATTTGTGCGCCTACCATCTGACGGAGGTCACCTTCGTGTCTAACCCAGAGGTGATCCAGGGATATCAAGCCGCACTGACTATCGCGGCGGTTCGTAGCCATTTTCTCGGGAGACTGTCACCGAGCGGCATCCAGACGTCTGCCGAGCGCGAAGCGGCGCTGGCGAGCTACGAGCAGCAACTGTGGGCGAGTGGACAGGTACATATCTATCTGCCGGCGACATGATCCATCGCCGCAGCTCTGACAGAGCAATGTGTCGGAGATAGAAGCCCTCCGAGCATGATCCGCGAGTGCTAGAAGGCGACCCGCTAAGCGGGTCGCCGTCAGTCTATAGTTAGGAGGAACCATGCATATCAGGCGTCGCGCTGTCTTGACTTGTCTTCTGTTCGTGCTAGCGTCGATGTCACTTGCGGCATGTGGGAGCGCGGGCGCTAACAGCAGCGAGGCGTGTACCGTATACGCGGTGTACATGACGGATACCGACTATTCCGCCGGCACCCCTGTTTCCCAGGTCAAGGGGCATCTGCTGTTGACCAAGGCCGACGTGGACCCGGCGCTGGTGGCGGTCGAGCCGTTTCCCCGACCGCAGCCCACTCAAAGCGGGGAGTACGTCGTGCGGGTAGGGTACACCAAGGCATCTGTGCAGCGCGCGGAGCAGGCACTTCCCAACCCAGCCGATCAGATCACTGTGACCTGGGTATTTCAGGGTAAAGTGATTCAGTCCGGCATTCAGTCTGGTGTATCGATGCTGGATAAGCTTGGTCCCTTCCCATCGCAAGCGCAAGCGCAGCACTTTGCGACAGTGATCACGACCGGCAGCTGCCAGGGAGGCCAGTAGCCGCTTCCCACCTCCGCGGCCATCCAATCGGCCACGCTGCTCCGTGTGAACGACCAACCGTTTCGGCCACTCTCCTGGCTCGCGCCGCCGGCTTGGGTTACAATTGCTGGCGGCACGCGAGATGGCGCGCGGCACACGGGCGCAGCAGTCAGGCCGCGGCAAGAGCGGGGCTGGCTACATCACTCAACCCATATTCGCCCACCCATATTCGCCCGCGCGGGCTCGGCCGATCCCGCCAAGAGGCTCCGCCGTTAGGTGATGGAGCGCCTGCACAACTGACTCAATCGCTCGCGGCGTCTGCTTGGGCGATGGGAGAAGCTGGAGCGCACCTACCCGCGCCATTCCGCATCTGACCCCTGCCCTCCCGTGCTTCCAGCAGTCCGACCGCTACCGCACGGTATTAGTGGTTTCTGAATATGGTCTTATGGGAAGGAAGCCACATGATGACGAACGATGATTTCTTAGTAGTAGCGTCGCGGGGGGGACGAATACAGGCACTCGATGCGCGCGACGGTCAGGTGCGGTGGACCCAGGCGCGAGGGCATCCGTTTGCTGGACTCGCGTTAGCCCGCGTTGGCAACGACCTCGTTGCTGCCAGCCTTGACGGGTATGTGTGCATGCTGGCCCTTGCCAATGGCACCATGCGCTGGGAGCGGTCGTTGCCGATCGCTGACCCGATCCCGATGCCAATGGACGGTTTCCGCATTGCCGCGAACCGCAATCTGGTCGCCGTGCAGCTTGGCAGCCGCATGTTCGCGCTTGATATCGCCGATGGACACACTATCTGGGAGGCGAGACCGTCGCCCGCTACCTATCTATGGCGGTTGCTCGCGGCAGGAGAAGAGCATGTTTACACGCTGCAAATTGAACTTCTGGCCGCTGGACCCCACGTGCAGGATTCGCTGGTGCAACGCCAGCTAGAGGCGCCGCATGCGGCGCCTCCGCCCTCCTTCATCACGACGGCGCTCTCTGCCTGGGATGGAACGCCGCAGTGGTTTGCTCACCAGGAATCAGCGGTCGAACCACCCTGGGATGCCGGTTCATCCCTGGTGGAGGAGGATGGGGTCGTGTATGTCTACGGCCGCCAGGGACTCCACGCACTCGAGGCAGCGAGCGGCACGCTGCTCTGGACATGCGACACGATGCCTCACCACCACGTCGGCGCACTGGCACTCGGTCGCGACTACGTCGCCCTTGCTGCTGGCGGGCACTTTGGCACCTATCGGCGGGGCACGGGAATGCCGCTCTGGTCGAAGACGGCTGCAAAACGTGCGGACGGGTACTTTGAGTGGTTCACTACGCCGCTGGCCCTCGGCGACGCCGTATACGTCGCGAGGAGCATGTCGGGTCCACCTGGTTTCCGACTGGAGTCGTATTCCGGGGAAACAGGCGCGCTCGGCTGGGTTTGGCCCTCAGGTAGTACGGCAATGCAACCTAATGCGGCGTGGAGGTACCGTGGGGCGGGTGCCACACTCTATGTTCCCTCGATTGACGATCTCCGGGGCATCGATGCCGCGGATGGAAGCGAACGCTGGCATCTGCCCTATGACTTTCGATCGGGATTCAACGCCCTTCTGGCGATTGCCACAGAGAACTCGTAAGCATCGAAATCAATACGAGCACGTTTCGCAATCGAAGGAAGCATTTGATCGCCCGCTCTGCGTGAACGACCAACCGTTTCGGCCACTCTCCTGGCTCGCGCCGCCGGCTTGGGTTACAATTGCTGGCGGCACGCGCGGTGGCGCGCGACAAACGGGCGCAGCAGCCGGACCGCGGCAACGGCGAGGATGGGCTGGAAAGCATGGGGTGGAGCGATCTGATCGGGCGTATGCTCGGCGACGACGACAACTACGAGATCGTCGAGGAGCTGGGCCGCGGCGGCTCAGGGCGCGTCTATCGCGCGCGCGACCGGGCCAACGACCGCGACGTCGCCATCAAGGTGCTGCCCAACGACGCCGAGGACCGCCAGGGCTTCATCCGCCGCTTCGAGCGCGAGGCGCGGGCCGTCGAGCAGCTCCACCATCCCAACATCGTCGCCGTCTACGCCCGCGGCAAGACCGAAGAGCTGGTCTATCTGGTGATGCAGTGCGTCACCGGCGGCACCTTCCGCGGCCGGCTCGGCAAGCCGCTGCCCCCGGCCGAGGCGGCGGGCGCGATCATCCAGATGGCACACGCGCTGCACCACGCGCACCAGCACGGCGTGATCCACCGCGACGTGAAGCCCTCCAACATGCTGGTGGACGCCGAGAACCCGCGCCGGCTGCTGCTGACCGACTTCGGCATCGCCAAGATCACCGGCATGCGCGGGCTGACCAAATCGGGCACCACCATGGGCACGCCGGAGTACATGGCGCCGGAGCAGGCCGAAGGGCACGACGTGGACCACCGCGCCGACGTCTACGCGCTGGGCTGCGTGCTCTACGAGGCGCTGACCGGCAAACCGCCGTTCACCGGTCTCACCCCGGTCTCCGTCCTCTACCAGCAGGTGCATGAGCGCCCCGCTTACGTGCGCGGCTTCAACAACGAGATACCCCCCGGCCTGGCTCGCGTGGTGCAGCAGGCGCTCGCCAAGCGGCCCGACGAGCGCTTCGGCACCGCCGAGACGCTGGCCCAGGCGCTCTACCCCTACACCGAGAGCCGCGACGTGAGCTTCGGGACCGGCTCGTGGCCGCAGCTCGCGGGCGCCGAAGGCCCGGGAACAGGTGCCGGCGTGGGCACGGGCGAGCGGATCTCCGACCCCACCGGCCATCGCTGGGGCGCCGAGGGGCTGGACGCGATCTTCCCCGACGACCCGGAGGCGCACATCGGACGCCGCGCGGCGCTCTCCCAATCTCCCACCGAGCCGCTGCTGCCCTCCTCCACCGCCTTCCACCGTGAGAGCGGCGCCGCGGGATTCACCGAGCAGCCGACTTTGCCTTCTGACACCCCCTCCCTGGCAGTGCCGATCTCGGAGCGCCACACCCAGCCGCCCGTGCCACCCCGCCGCAAGCAGCCGTCGATCCCGATCGCGCCGTTGCGGCTGCCCGCCAAGCCGACACAGCCGCTGGATCTGCCGACCACGCCGGACGGCAAGCTCGACGTGGAAGCGCTGATGGCGCAGGTGGAGCGCGAGCATGGTCCAGGAACACCGCCGCCCACCAGTGCCCGTTCGAGCGCGGGTATCGGCACGCGCCGGCCGCCATCTCAACCGCGCCAGACGCTCGGCCCCGGTCCCGCCGGCAGCACCGCCGACCCACCCGGTAGCCAATCGCAGCTCACTGTGTGGGAACGGGACGAGCCACGGCGCGGCGCGCGTGGCGGACGCGGAAGACGCGGGAGCGGAGGGCGGTCGCTTCGGCTCGTCTGGGCGGCGGCGGCGCTGGCGGCGGTGCTGATCCTCTCGGTGACGATCTGGGTCGGAGTGAGCGCCTCGGGTCTCGCCTTTGTGACCACGCCCACGCCCACGCACGCGCCCACGGCCACCGCCAGCGCGACGGCCACCGCGACCGAGACGGCGACCAACACGCCCAGGGCCAACCCCACCGCGACACCCGACGTGCAGAAGCAGCTCGACGCGCAGGCGGCGGCATCCTTCCGCGCGGTCACGCTCACCACCTTCGCCGACAATAGCTGCGCCTCCGGCGACAGCCGCACCAGCTTCGGCGCGCCGGCCACGGTCTACGTGAACCTCTGCGCTTCGGGCACTGTGGCACCGGGACCGGTCACCGTCACGCTACGCCAGAACGGCCAGGTCTTCGCGCCGCTAGTGCAGAACTTCTATGTCTCACCCGGCGCCAGCTACTACTTCTACCGCTACGGCCTGGGTCCCGGCAGCTACGACATGCTGGTGACGATGACTATCCAGGGCCAGACCGCCACGGCGAAGGACATCGCGTTCACGGTGGGGTAGCCGCGTATCGTAGCATAATGAGCGCACAGGATCGTGATTGTGCTCAGCACCCCGAGATATACCCTCGCGGGCGGGTCAGGTGATTGTCGCATGGAGACCGATCTGCTGGAGCGCGAGCTGTACCTCGCTCAGCTTGCCACGCAGCTTCAGCGGGCCGCACGTGGCGCGGGACGGACCGTCCTCGTCAGCGGCGAGGCAGGGATCGGCAAGACCACGTTGGTCGAGGGCTTCACGCAGCGCCAGCGCGATTCGGCGCAGACATTGTGGGGCGCCTGCGAAGCCCTGTTTACGCCGCGCCCACTCGGCCCGCTGCACGATATCGCCCACGCGACTCAGGGCGAGTTGCACGCCTCGCTGGAGCGCGGCGCGGACCGCCCGGCGCTCTTCGCGGCGTTGTTGGAGGAGCTGCGTCAGAGTCCCCGGCCTACCATCGTTGTCTTCGAGGATGTCCACTGGGCCGACGAAGCTACCCTCGATCTCATCAAGTTCCTCGGCCGCCGCATCCACCAGACCGCCGCGCTATTCATCCTCACCTACCGCGATGACGAGGTCGGTCGCGACCACCCACTCAGATACGTCCTAGGTGACCTGCCGGCTCGCGCCGTAGCGCGGATCTCGCTTCCGCCGCTCTCCGCGGCAGGCGTCGCGGCACTCGCCAGCGCGGCACATCGGCCCGCCGAGCAGCTCTACGCGGTGACCGGCGGCAACCCCTTCTTCGTCACTGAGGTGCTGGCAAGCGTGGCGCCAGGGGTGCCCGTCACGGTGCGCGATGCGGTGCTGGCACGTGTCGCGCGCCTGCCCGAGGCAACGCGGCGGGTGGTCGAGCTGGTTTCGGTGGCGCCGGCGCGCATAGAATACGCGCTCATCACAGCCATTATGGGGGCAGCCGCGGTCGAGGCCGCGCTCGATCCGGCGCTGTCAGCCATCATCCTACACCAGGAGGATGATGCGATTGCTTTCCGTCACGAGCTGGCGCGCCAGGCCATCGAGGAGGCGCTCACGCCACTGGAGCGGCGGGCGCTCCATGCGCGCGTGCTGGGCGCCTTGCTGGCACGCGACGACAAGGATGGTGAGCAGGTCCACGTGGCGCGACTGGTCCACCACGCCGAGCACGCCGGAGACCGTGAGCGCGTGCTGCGCTTCGCACCCGATGCCGCGCGCGAGGCCGCTGCCCATGGCGCGCACCGTGAGGCGGCCGCGCATTACGCCACCGCGCTACGCTACGGTGACGACCCTCCGACAGAGCAGCGTGCCAAGCTGCTTGAAGGCCTGGCGTACCAGTGCTATCTGACGGGGCAGGGCGAGCGAGCAGTCCAGGCGCGCGAAGCGGCGCTAGATATCTGGCGGAGGTTGGAGAGGACGGAGAAGGTCGGCCACAACCTGCGCTGGCTCTCCCGGCTGAGCTGGTTTCTCAATAGGGCAGCGGATGCCGAGCGCTATGCCGAGGAGGCGGTGCGCCTGCTCGAGCAGTTGCCGCCGGGCAGCGAGCTGGCGATGGCCTATAGCAATAGAGCGCAGCTTTCCATGCTTGCCCAGGATACCGCAGACACCCTGCGCTGGGGCTCGCGGGCCGTCGCGCTGGCGGAACGGATCGGCGATACCGATACCCTGACCCATGCCCTGAACAACATTGGCACGGCGCTACTCTCTGCTCAGGATGAGCGAGGCTGGATGCACCTTGAGCGCAGCCTGCGCCTGGCACTGGATCACGGCTTCGAGGAGCATGTCGCCCGGGCCTACACCAATCTGGCGTGCCAGGCAGTAGAGTGGCGGGATTATGGGCGTGCCATGCGCTATCTGGATGCAGGCATTGATTACTGCACTGAGCACGATCTCGATTCTTGGCGGGTATACATGCTCGGCTGGCGCGCCCGCGCGCGCCTCGATCAAGGAGACTGGACGGCCGCCGACGAGGATGCGATAGCTGTGCTTTCGACGTCTCGAGCGCTCCCAGCAAGCAGGATTCCAGCGCTGATCGTCCTCGGGCGAGTGCGGAGCCGTAGGGGAGACCCAGGCGCAGGGGAGGTGCTCGATGAGGCGCGAGAGCGCGCGCTGGCGACCGGCGAGCTGCAGCGCATCGGACCGGCTACGGCGGCACGAGCCGAGGCGGCTTGGCTGCGGAGGAATCTCGCCGCCTGCGTGGCGGAGGCGCGTCCCGGCTTTGAGCGGGCGCTCTCGCATGAGGATCCATGGATGGTGGGCGAGCTAGCCTTCTGGATGTGGCGTGGTGGGGCTATCGAGGAGCCGCCTGCGAGCGCCGCGGAGCCGTTTGCGCTGCAGATGCGCAGGGACTGGAAGAGCGCTGCCGACGCCTGGGAGCGTCTCGGCTGCCCCTACGAGCGGGCGCTGGCGCTCGCCGATGGCGACGAGTTGGCGCAGCGCAGGGCGCTCGCGATCTTCGAAGGACTGGGCGCGCGGCCGGCGGCTGAGTGGGTGCGGCGGTGCCTCCGCGAGCAGGGCATCCACGGCATTGCACGCGGTCCCCGGCCCGCCACACGCGCGAATCCGCATGGCCTGACGAACCGGCAACTCGAAATCTGGCGCTTGCTGGCTGAGGGCCTGCGCAACGCCGAGATCGCCGCGCGGCTCTCGACCTCTGCCAAGACGGTCGATCACCACGTCTCGGCGGTGCTGGGCAAGCTAGGGGTCCGCTCGCGGGTGGAGGCGATTGCGCTGGCGCATCAGATAGGGATCGTCCCGGCCAACATAGGGAACGCTCAAGCCGAAGATGGATGACTCCTCCGATGCGCTCGGTGCTGGAACGCGGCTATCCTGTGCTCATAGCCGACCGGAGCAAGTCATACCAGTTCGTCGTGGATGTTGTCGTGGTCGCGAGCGGCCTACGGAAGCACACCCCAGGGGGCATCCTAAGCAAGCTTGGAGGGGATGGACGACGACCGCAGCAGTAGCGCCCACCACCAGGGCACTTACCTGGACCAAGTGGTGCGCCCGCCAGCAGTGCATCCTGCGGGACGGGCAGCGCAGGCAGGAAGGTGCGCCATTCAGTGAGCGGGAGTAGGCATACTTGTCGTTCGTGCGTTGGCTGTTTCAAACAGGCCGCCTCGGTCCATGAGAACACGACAACGGTTGAATGTGAATCGGTATCAAACTCCGGCCGGAGAGGAGAAGACTATGCCACGGTATCTAGTCGAGCGCGTATTCCCCAACGGATTGCAGATCCCCATCAACGATGACGGAGCGCAGGCGTGCAGCACCGTCGTCGCCAACAACGCCGAACTGGGCGTGACGTGGGTGCATTCCTACGTGAGCAACGACAAGTCCAAGACGTTCTGCATCTACGACGCCCCGTCGCCGGAGGCGATCCGGCGCGTCGCCGGCACGAACGGCCTGCCGGTGGATCGCATCACCGAAGTCCGTGTGCTCGATCCGTATTTCTACCGCTGACGGTCGCGCATCGCGCATACTGGCGTTACAACGGCGGCAGGTATCATCCTGCCGCTGTTACTTTGCCAGCGCCACCACCGTCACGCCCTCGCCGCCCTCGTTCTGCGCCGCCGCCTCGTACGATTTGACCAGCGGATGGTGCGCGAGCTGCGCGCGGATCGCCTGCCGCAGCGCTCCGGTGCCCTTGCCGTGCAGCAGCCGCACGAACGGCATCCCCGCCAGATACGCCTCGTTAAGGTATTTGTCTACCTCCGACAGCACGTCGTCTACGCGCTGGCCGCGCAGGTCGAGCTGCAACGGTGGCGGATCGGTCTCGCGCAGTGCTGGCAGCACGATCGCTCCCGCCGCTGACGCCGGCGCCGGCCCTTCAGAGCCGCGATCCTGGCCCTTCGCCTGGCGCTTGCTCAGCCGCTCCAGCCCCGCCGCCGGCACGCGCATCTTCAGCGCGCCGAGCTGCACCTCCACCTCGCCCTTGGCATCCGGTGCCGTGAGCGCCTCGCCGCGTGCGTTCATGGCGATCACGCGCACCGCGTCGCCGGCCTCGATGGGACCACTCACCACCTCTTCGTCGGCGCGCAGGCGTGTCCGCGGGCGCCCTAGCCGCGGCCGCTGCGACTGTGGCACTGGCTCAGTGCGCTGCTCCAGTCCGCGCACCCGCTCGCGCAGCTCGCGCAATTGCTCCTCGGTCAGCCCACGCTGCTCGGTCTGCGCGCGGATACGGGCGAGTTGCGCCTGCGTCTGCTCGATCTCGCGCCGCGCCTGGTTGCGCGCGTTGTTGAGGATCTCGACCCGCCGCTGGGCAAGATCGGTGCGCTCGCGCTCCAACTGCTCGCGCAGGTGCTCGGCCTGGGCGCGCTGCATGCTCAGCTCGTAGCGCAGGTCGGCGGCCGCCTGGCGGTCGGCGTGCAGGTCTTGCAGCAGCGTCTCCATCCGCACGCCCTCGCTGCCGACAAACTCCCGCGCGCGCTCGATGATCGCCGCCGGCAGCCCCAACCGCTGAGCGATGGCGGTGGCGTTGCTGCGCCCCGGCAGCCCAATGGACAGCCTGTAGGTGGGCGAGAGCGTCTCGACG
>DASVAA010000144.1:0-11010 GCA_036376595.1 Ktedonobacterales bacterium
GCGAAAAGCCTGAGCGTGCGCACCCATGTCTGTCGCTCCTGTGGACTGGTGCTGGACCGCGATGAGAACGCGGCGCGCAATATTCTTCGGGCCGGGCAGGCCCGTCAGGCGCTAACGTGGCCGGGTGCGGCGAGCGTTGCCTGAGAATCCCCGGCTTCAGCCGTGGGGAGTGTCAACGAATCGGCCAGGCGATCTCCGTCTGGTACTTCGCCGGGTCCGGTTCTTCGATGGGATTGGTCAGGTAGACTTCGCGCGCGGGGCCGGCGTACTCATGGCCGTGCTCCTGAATCCAGGCGGAGAGCGGACCGTACGCGAATGGGATCTGGCTGTACGGGCCGATGTGAATCAGGTACGCTACGTCTCCGCCCTGGACCTGGCTGTTGTGGATGCAGTCATTCTCCGGGACGCTCGCCGGTACCGAAATCGCGATCTCGGCGTCGAGGATTGGGTTGTCGCTCTCGTCCGCGCCCTCCTCTAGTTCGTGATAGAGCACCACCGAGTGGCCGGCAGGTGCGATCCCCACATCGCGCAGATAGCGGCGTAGCTCGGCGGTCGTCCTGGGGATCACCGTGCTGAGCGCAGACTGCGGCACCTGCACGCGCACGCCAGCGATGGACTGTGGGGCGACGGACTTGATCCGGACGTCATATGCGGGCGTGGCCTGCTCTTGCTGGCGCAGCAGCAGATCGATCCCCGCGACGGCCTGCTGGTAGCCGGAGATGCGCTCCTGGAGCCGGAGGCGATGCTCGCGCAACACCATCTGCCTCGATGCGGGATCGCTGGCACACAGCAGCGCGCGAATCTCGGGCAGCGGCATCTCCAGCTCGCGCAGCAGCCGGATGGTCTGGGCGGTGGCGACCTGCTCGGGCGCGTAGTAGCGGAAGCCGGATTCGTCGTCCACCCAGGCGGGCGCCAGCAGGCCCAGCTCGTCGTAGTGCCGTAGCGCCTTGACGGTCAGCCGGCAAGCCTGCGAGAAGCGCCCGATGGGCATCAGATTGGACACGCCGCCACCTCCCATGCCCAGCGTACGGTCTCCCACAAGGGGAGAGTCAAGCCCCTCGTGGGATGAAGATACGCCTTGTGGCTCAGCGCGGGAAGCGCAAGGGGATGCTCGCCTAGGCTGTCATCCGACGCGCGGCGGACCGGAGCGGATGCGCTCGCGCATCGCCTCCGCAGGCCAGGGACCGTGCCAGTCCCAGCCGAACGGGAAGGGGCTGAGGTCCTCGATCCACCACGTCGCGCCTGCCTCGATGTAGGGCGCCACCGCCACAGTGCCGGTCGCAGGATCGCCAGCGGGCGTTTCACCATAGCAGATCACGTCGAAGGACGCATCAGCGTCGCGGAACCGGCGGATGTAGGCCCGCATCTCGCGAATCTGGTCGGCGGTCAATCGAGGATCGTCGTTCGTGCTCTGCGCGAGGATCGGCGCGACGCCATCCCAGCGGGCGGCGCGGCGGAAAGGCGGCTTGTTGGGCCACATGCCGGCGACCCAGATAGGGATGCGCGGCGACTGTACCGGCGCGGGCAGGAACGGCAGCGGCCCGAAGTCGTTGCGCACGCGCACGGTATAGTGCGCTCCCTCGTGCTCCAGCGCCTCGCCGCGCCACAGCCGCGTGAGCAGGTCGAGGCCCTCGTCGAGCATCGCCCCGCGCAGCGCCAGATCGGCCGGCTCGCCGAGCTGCTCCCACTCCCAGGGTCCCGCACCGATGCCCACGCCCAGGATCAGCCGGCCGTTGGAGAGCGCGTCGATCGAGGTCGTCTCGCGCGCCAGCTTGGTGATGCGCCGGCGCGGCAGCGGTGTGACCAGCGTGCCGATGCGCACGCGCTCGGTCGCCAGCGCGATGGCCGCCAGATCCACCCACGGGTCCGAGGTGGGATAGGGGCCGTAGGTGATGTGGTCCCAAATGAAGAAGCCGTCCCAGCCGGCCGCTTCGGCGTCGCGGGCGAGGGATGCCAGCGTGCGTGGGTCGCCGGTGTCTCCCCAGTTGGGGATCGAGAGTCCGTAGCGCATGTCCGTCCACCTCCGCTATCGAGAGCCATTCGTCGTGTTCGGCCACGGACTCAGTTCCATACATAGGCTACTCATCCGGTCAATTTGGCACCTCGCTTTCCCCAAGCCACCTTGCATCATCACAAATCTCTGACTACCATCAGAGAATCAAATCAATGGTCACGTCGCCACGGCGGCGCGCTGGCGCGGCGGGAGCACGCCTGGAGGGTCTCATGGACTTGCAACAGGTGGAACAGGTCCGGCGCTTCAATCGGACGGTGACGGAGCGCATTGGCGTGTTGAACGATCGCTACCTGGGCCGAAACCATCCTCTGGGCGAGGCGCGGTTTCTCTGGGAGATTGGGCCGGAGGGCACGTCCGTTCGGGAGCTGCGGCGCCGGCTGGGGCTTGATTCCGCCTATGTCAGCCGCCTTCTGCGCTCGCTTGAGCACCAGGGCCTGGTTGTGGTGGGCGCAAGCCAGCACGACGGAAGAGTTCGCCACGTTCGGCTGACCGAGGCAGGACGTCGCGAGCGCAATGCACTTGAACACCGCGCCGATGCCTTCGCACATTCCTTGTTGGAGCCACTCAACGAGGGCCAGCGTGTGAAGCTGGTGGCGGCAATGGCGGAGGTCGAGCGTCTCCTTGTCGCAACCCTGGTCAAGATCGCGGTCGCCGATCCAGCAAGCCCCGACGCTACGTGGTGCTTCGAGCGCTACTGCGCCGAGCTTGGCGAGCGCTTCGAGACCGGTTTCGATCCTGCCCTGAGCATTTCGGCAGATGCCCACGAGCTTACGCCTCCAGTGGGCCTGTTGCTCATCGCACGTTTGCGAGAGGAGCCAGTGGGCTGTGGCGCTCTCAAGCTCCATCCGAACGCGCCCACTGAGCTCAAGCGCATGTGGGTTGCGCCGCACGTGCGCGGCCTCGGATTGGGAAGGCGCCTAGTTCAAGAACTGGAGCACACCGCTAGGGAAGCGGGAGCCACCGTCCTTCACCTGGAAACCAACCGCGCCCTACTGGAAGCCATCCAGCTTTACCGCCGCTCTGGCTATCGCGAGGTGGAAGCCTTCAACGACGATCCGTATGCCCACCACTGGTTTGAAAAGCATCTGTGATTGTGACGGGAGGCACATCGAATGCCCATGGCTGGCCCAACGCCGCCCCCCTGGCTCCACTTCATCGAGCGCCCCTTCCCCAGCGCCAACATGGTTGTCATCGCAGGGCGCCATCCAGTCCTCGTGGATAGCGGCTTCGGCAGCGACTTCGCCGAGACCGAGCGGCTGCTGCGCGCGGCCGGCGTCCCGCCGGGGCGGCTCACGCTCGTCATCAATACGCACTATCACTGCGACCATGTCGGCGGCAATCACGGCCTCCAAACTCGATATGGCGTCCCCATCGCCGCGCACCGCTGGGAAGCCGCGATGGTGAACCGGCGCGACCCTGAGGTGTGCAGCGCCGCCTGGCTCGATCACCCCATCGAGCCGTATAGCGTTGGCCGCGCGCTGTCCGATGGCGACGAGATACTGGCAGGCGATACCGTGCTGCGGGTGATCCATACCCCCGGCCACACGCTCGGCCACATCTCGCTCTATCTGCCCGAGGAGCAGATTTTGCTCTGCGGCGACGCCATCCACGGCAACGATGTCCCCTGGATCAGCATCTACCGCGAAGGCGCGGGCGCCCTGGAGCGCGCGATGGAGAGCCTGGAGCGGCTGGCGCGGTTGCCGGTGCGCTGGGCCTGCTCCGGGCACGGACCTGCCATGATGCAGCCCGCGGCGGCCATCGAGACGGGTCTGCGCCGCTACGAGCGCTGGCTTACGCAGCCGGAGCACATGGGCTGGCACGCCTGCAAGCGCATCTTCGCCTATCACCTGATGCTCGCCGACGGCATGGCCGCCGCCGATATCTCTGGCTATCTGCTCGGCCGCGCCTGGTATCGTGACATGGCCCGCGGCGTCTTCCACACCGAACCGGCGGAATTCGTCGCCCCGCTGCTGGCCGAGATGACCCGCTCGCGGGCGGCAACGTGGCGTGACGATCGTCTGGTTGCCACGGAAGGGTACGTCGCCCCGCCGCCTGGCTGGGCCGATCAGATCCCCTGGCCCGCCGACTGGCCCGCGCCAACGCCTGATGCCGAGTGATGTTGCGGCGCGCCGTGCGGTCCTGTCGCCGCATCCCTGACTCTGCGCTTCGCACCGCTGGGAGTGTCCATCACATCGTATCACGGGTTCTCAGCGGTCAATCGCCGCCATCATCGCGCGCACGGCGTCCAACTCATCCTGATTAACGGTGTGATCCATGCCGGGATAGATGCGCTCCGTCACTTCGGCGCCCAGTTGCCGCAGAACCTCGGCCGTCATCTCCACGCGCGCCAGCGGGATGTAGGGGTCGCGGTCGCTGCACCCCAGGCAGGCCGGCGTGCCCGCGAGCGAGCCGGCGTAGGCGCGCGGCATGTCTTTGGGACCGACCAGGCCTCCGCTCCAGCCGACCAGTCCACCGTAGCGCCGCGCGTGGCGCGCGGCGTATTCGAGCGCCAGGCAGGCGCCCTGCGAGAAGCCGAGCAGGATGGTGCGCGCGAGTGGGACACCCGCCGCCGCAATCTGCGCGAGCAGCGTATCGAGCAGCGCGAAGGCCTCGGAGAGCTGTGGCTCGTTGCTGGCAATCGGATCGAGGAAGCTGTTGGGATACCAGGAGTTGCCGGCGGCCTGTGGGGCGAGAAAGACGACCCTGGACTGGGCGAGCGCGCTGGCGAACGAGAGGATATCCTGAGCGGTGGCGCCGCGGCCGTGGAGCATCAGCAGGGCGGCTTGCGCGCGCGTCAGCGGCTCGCCGGCGGTCAGCACCATCTCGCCGTGGCGGTAAGCACCGCGGGGTTGCGCTTGCCCATCCATCCTCACTGCTCCTCCGCGTCAGCCTGTCGCGCCATCCCCAGCTTGCGCCCGTTCACCATCGCGACCGATAGCTCTCCCTCGCGGCCCGCGCGCAACACCTCGCGCGCCTCGGCGACCAGACTGGGCGGCGCCGTCGCGTCACCCGTCAGCCGGTTGTAGCGCAGGCCGAGCAGTCGCAGGTACACCAGCCGGACCGCCGGCCGGAAGCCCGCCGCGCGGAAGCCGCGAATGGAGGGCGTGTTGTCGAGCGATGCGCCGATCCACAGCCGCCGCAGGCCCTCGCCGCGCAATGTGGCGACGATGTGGCGTAGCAGGGCGGTGTAGAGGCCGCGCCCGCGGAAGGCTGGCAGCGTCGCGCAGTCCCAGATGTACGCCTCGCCGGGGTGCATGCGCATCGTCCGCTCCAGCTCGCCGATCCGCTCTGAGCCGAGCGAGACCCAGCCATAGGCGGCGACCGCGCCCGTGACGTATGCCACGAAGCAGCGGCGCCCGGTGGCGAGGCGCTCGCGCACGGTCTGCGGGTCGGCCGCGCCCATCGCCCGCGCCAGTGCGGCGGCATCCTCGGACGACACCTCGGCGAACGTCACCCCGGTTGGAGCCGGCGGCGCTGGCAGCGAGGCAGGCGCCGGATCATCGAGGTCCAGCGCCCACAACGTGCCGCGCTCGGAGGCCCAGGGGCGTGGGAACGGCATGCGCGCGGCTCCTTGTCGGCCGGCGAGCAGACGGACAGGCACAACTGTCAGCCGGCGGCGGCGGTCTCGCGCACCGGCGCGATGGCGACCTTGCGCTGGCTCAGCTCCTCGACAGCCTGCGCTAGATGGCGGTCGTCCACGTTGTAGTCGCCGGCTGCCACGCGGATATTGTGCGCCGTCGCCAGCACGTCGGCGATCGTGTAGCCCTCCGGCGGCACGAACTTGTAGCACGCCAGCTCCAGCAACTGGCCGTTGGGATCACGGAAGTAGATCGAGTCCATGAACCCGCGGTCGATCGGGCCGGTGTTCTCGATCCCCCGCTCGCGCAGCCGCTCGACCACCTGCGTGTAGACGACGTGCGAGACATTCAGCGCCATGTGATGGAGGTTGCCAATGCCTTCGGGGTTGGGCGTCGGGTCGTTCTCGCGCGTGGGACGGACGAAGTAGGTGATCAGGCGCCCATCCCCGGCGTCGAAGTACAGGTGCTCCTCGCCCGGCACGTCGAGGTTGGGCTGGTCGAGCACCAGCCGCATGCCGAGCAGCCCCTGATAGAACTCGATGATCGCCTCGCGATTGGAGCCGACGAAGGTCAAATGGTGCACACCCTGCACCTGGAGCTTGCCGGTGGTCACGATGGTCTCCCCCGGCGATCCGACCCAAGCGGATGGATCGGACCGCCGTGATGCTAAGCGCCAGTGGTTAGATGCGGAAGAAGAGGTGGCGCGCCCTGTCGATCACCTGCGGGTCGCCGGTGGCCTCGCCGCCCTCGATGCGCTGGAAGGCGGTCAGCACGAACTCGGACGGGTCCGCGAAGTGGAAGACCGCCGGCAGGACGCTGATGTCGTCGGTCGGCTCGTAGCTGAACTGGCCGTCTTTGACCGTCACTTTCCATTTGCCGCCCCACGGACCGTCCACGACGATGCCGTAGGTCGCGTCCACCCCTTTGGCCGACTCTTGATCGACCGTGGACTGCATCAGAATGAACATGTACGGCACCAGCACGCCCGCCGCGCGCTCGTCCACCGCGGTGCTCGAGTCGCCCAGGCCCTGGCGCATGTCCCAGCCATGCACGCCGTAGTCCATGATCTGGAACGCGGGGTAGAAGAACATTGGCAGCGGACCCATGAAGACGTGGGTCACGTTGAAGCCGCCCCACTGCTCCGGCGTGAGGCTGTCGAAGATCGCCATCAGCCGGTCCGACGACGCTTTGAGGCGGTTGATGTTCTCTTCGCGCGGCAGGTTGCGGAAGGTGAGGGCGACGCGGTCCAGCTCGCTCGCCATCACCAGCAGGCCCAAAGGTTGCGCCTCTTCGCCGCGGCGCGCCATATCCCAGCGGGTCAGGTAGCCTTCGGTCACGTCGATCATGTGGCCGACCAGATCGCGCACCTGCCAGTGACCGCTGCGGGTCGGCGCCTCCCAGTTCTCCGGCACGTCAATGATCTGGTAGAACTTGCCGCGCTCGGTGCGCACCACGTCGAGCACGAGGTCTTTGGCGCTGTAGTCCATCGGATTGACTGGCGTCGGCGACTGCCGCGCGTCGGTTTCAACCGCTGGCTCACCACTGCGCTGCGTCCCGGATTGATCTGCCATACCAGGCCTCCTGGTCGTGATCACGCGCCGCCCATACCCACGGGTGGGCAGCGCCACACCTTGCCTCTGGCTGGGGCATCCCACGGTTGGGGGTGCCGGGCCGCACTACACTGTCGCGAATACGCGATCCGCCGGGCCGCCGTTCGCACGCCGCTGCTGTTATTGCGCCAGCTTGCGCTTACGCTCGCGCTCGCGCAGCTCCACCCGGCGGATCTTGCCGCTGATCGTCTTGGGCAGCTCGGTGACGAACTCGATCTCGCGCGGATACTTGTAGGGCGCCGTGACTGCCTTGACGTGGTCCTGCAGCTCGGTCGCCAGCGCGCCGCTCGCCGTATAGCCCGGCGCCAGGATCACGTACGCCTTGACGACCTCGCCGCGCACCGCATCGGGGCTGGCGACCACCGCCGACTCGATCACCGCCGCGTGCTCGACCAGCGCGCTCTCGACCTCGAAGGGGCCGATGCGATAGCCGGCGGAGATGATCACGTCGTCGGCACGGCCGACGAACCAGAAGTAGCCGTCGGCGTCGCGGTAGGCGCGGTCGCCGGTGAGATACCAGTCGCCCTTGAAGCAGCGCTCCATCGCCTCGGGGTTCTTCCAGTATTCAGTGAAGAGGCCCAGGGGGCGCTGCGGCTTGACGCGGATGGCGATGTCGCCCTCCTGGTTGGGACCCACCTCGGCGCCGTCGTTGTCGATCACGGCGAGATCGAAGCCGGGGCTGGGCCGACCCATCGAGCCAGGCCGGACGGGGACAGACGGGAAGTTGCCGCAGATCAGCACCGTCTCGGTCTGCCCGTAGCCGTCGCGGATCGTCAGCTCCGTCGCCGTCTGCCACGCCTCGATCACCTCTGGGTTGAGCGGCTCGCCGGCGCCCACGCACCAGCGCAGCGCCTGGAAGCGGTACTGTGACAGGTCCTCCTGCACCAGCAGGCGATAGGCGGTGGGCGGCGCGCAGAAGGTGGTGATCGGGTACTTGACGAGCTGCTCCAGCGTCTCGCGCGCGTTGAACTTGCCGCGGCTATCCTGGATGAACATCGCCGCGCCCTCGCCCCAGGGGCCGAAGAAGTTGCTCCAGGCGAACTTGGCCCAGCCGGTCTCGGAGAGGTTCCAGTGCAGGTCGTCGGGGCGCAGGTCGAGCCAGTAGCGGCCGGTGACGAGCGTGTGGCCCATCGGATACGAGGCGTGGGTGTGCAACACCATCTTGGGATAGCCGACGGTGCCGCTGGTGAAGTAGATCAGGCAGGGATCGCTGGCGACCGTGCGCCGGTCGTACCACGTCGGCGGCTGGGTGTCAGCGGCGAGGCGGTAGTTGACACAGCCCTGGGGGCACTCGTCGCCGGGCTGGCCGACGACGATCGCGTGCTGGATGGTCGGGCACTGCGCGCGCACCTGGTCCAGCTTCTCGGCACCGGCCTTATCGGTGATCAGCGCCACGGGCGTCGCCAGCTCCGAGCGATACTGGATGTCTTTGGGGGTCAAGAGCGTGGTGCAGGGGATGGCGATCGCGCCGAGCTTCATCAGCCCTAGCGCCACCTCCCACCATTCCGGCACGCGCGGCAGCATGATCAGCACGCGGTCGCCCTTCTTGATGCCCAGCTTCGCGAAGGCGTTCGCGGCGCGGCTGCTCTGCTCGTCGAAATGCACGAAGGTGTAATGCTCTTCGCGGCCATCCGGCCCGACCCACAGCATCGCCAGCTTGCCTGGGTCTTCGGCCCACGTGCCGATCGTGTCGAGGGCGAAGTTGAAGTCCGGCGGGCACTCCCAGCGGAAGTCGCGCCGCGCCTGCTCGTAGTCGGTCATGTTGTGCTGCTGGTCGCTGGTGTTGCTGGTGTGGGGAGCGTTGCCGGCTGTCATCGGTATCCTCACCTTCGCTGCACATTTCGAATGGCGATGGAACATCGGCCTGCCAAGCCAGTATACGCCGCGCGCGAGGGCGTCTACCACTACGCGCCGCGTCTCTTCGCGGCTGGGGCGCGTTTGGCGATCGCGCCGAGGGATACGCCGCACGCCCGCTCGAGCCGCGCGACGCGCGATCGAGCATCCGCAATGGGAAGAAGAGGTAGCCCGAAATGGCCCAAAAGTGCCGGTCGCCGGCCGCCTCTTGCCCTTGCGGCGCTCGAACGGGGGTGCTATACTGCCCGCGCAGTAGGTCCCTGGAGCAACGGGCGGTTCACATGAACATGGATGACCGCGCAGCGGTATTCGAAGCGGAGCAAGCTGCCCGCGCGGAGACGGAACCCGTCGTCATTGATGCCGATCCCTCCGATCTCGGATCGATGGCCAGCAGCGACAGCTTACGCCTGTATCTGCGCGAGATTTCGCGCATCTCTCTGCTCTCGGCGCAGGGCGAGCTGGAGCTGGCGCGGCGCGTGGTGCGCGGCGAGCGCGAGGCCCGCAACCGGCTGATCGAGGCTAATCTGCGGCTCGTCGTCAGCATCGCCAAGCGCTACGTCGGGCAGGGATTGGCGCTGGAGGACCTGATCGGCGAGGGCAACATCGGCCTGATCCGCGCGGTGGGCAAGTTCGACCCCGAGAAGGGATTCCGCTTTTCAACCTACGCGACCTGGTGGATCAAGCAGGCGATCACGCGCTCGATTCTGGAGGGCACGCGCGCCGTTCGGCTGCCGGTCTACATCATGGAAGAGGTGATGCGCGTCAAGCGCGTGACGCGCCAGCTCTACCAGGAGTTGGGTCACGAGCCGACACCGCACCAGATCGGCGCGCAGCTTGGCATCACAGGCTCGCGGGTGAGCGAGCTGCTGGTCTGGGCCGAGAAGGTCTTCTCGCTCGACGCGCCGCTCTCGGACGAAGAGGAGAACTCGCTGGCCGACATTATTGAAGACACGCAGACCGCCGGCCCCTCCGACGCCACCGACCGTGAGCTGCTCAAGGACGAGGTGCGCCGCGCGCTGGACAACCTGACGCAGCGCGAGCGGCAGGTGATCGAGCTGCGCTTTGGGCTGATGGACGACCACGACCACACGCTCGAAGAGGTGGGCAAGAAGCTGCGCGTGACCCGCGAGCGCGTGCGCCAGATCGAGGAGCGCGCGATCCGCAAGCTGCGCCACCCCACCTCCAGCCGCATCCTCAAGGCGTACATCGAGCTTGATTAGCGCGGGATCTTTATCCCGGCTCCAGGGCGTCCACCGGACGCCCCTACGCATGCGGCAGGCCGAGGGGAGCCGCGCGCCGTTGCGGCCGGCGCATCGTGCGATGGGAAGGGTTTCGTCATGCAGACCGCCGAGAGCCTGGCGATCGTCCGCGCGTGGGTCGAGGCCGCCAACGCCCAGGATGCCGAGCGCCTCATCGCGCTCTCCGATCCGCACATCGAGGTAGGCGGTCCGCGCGGCTCCGGATTTGGGCACGCGCTGCTGCGCGACTGGCTGGCACGCGCCGGGCTATCCCTCACTACCCTGCGAACCTTTGCCCGCGGCGGCACTGTGGTTGCCGAGCAGCGCGGCGTCTGGCACGCCCCGGAAAGCGCCAACGTGGTAGGCGAGCAGACGGTGGCATCGGTCTTCGTGGTAGACGGGCGGCGAGTGGTCAGGTTCGCGCGCTACGATACACTCCGGGCGGCGCTGGCCGCCGCGGGTCTCGATCAGGCCGACGAGGTGCGGTTGGCAGGGTAATGACGTCCGCAGGCGCGAGGCGCACGTAGGCCAGACTGTAGGGGCGGGACATGTCCCGCCCGTGCCGCGCCCGGCAGATGCCGTCGCCCGCCACCGCACGTGCGCGCACGGGTCATTCTCGTTACGACCCAGCACCAGGATCACCGGCAGGCAACATGGCGAACGCTGATAAGCCGCTTGATAACCTCGGCCGCGTCGGCTTCATCGGCGCGGGCGCT